>NZ_JBEXXK010000064.1:0-65581 GCF_040630405.1 Streptomyces sp. NPDC005811 | reverse complement strand
CTGGGAACGACGCGACGACATCCACGAGGCCTTCCTCAGCCTCGCCACCTGCCTGATCACTTACCGGCACGTACAACGCCTTTGTTAGGACCTCTTAGGCGCCAGCGCCGTCACCACTGGGGGAGAACGTGGATGCCCTGACGCTGATAGGGCTGGGGGCGACAGGCGGTCTGCTGCGTGGAGTCCTGGACGTGTACTCCCGGTTCTTGATGTGGCAGGCCGACCGCCGTGCCCATCGATGGTCGACCATTGGGGGGACGGCCCGGGGGGAAGCCCCACGGTTCCAGGCCTACTTCGATCCTGGCGTTGATGCCGTGGCCGCCATCTTGCACAGTGCGCTGGGTGCCGTTGTCGCATTCGGGTTGGGCAGCGCAGGGCAGATCAGCGGCAAGTACGCGGCGCTCGTCGTCGGGTTGTCGGCGCCTGTGCTGCTCACCCAACTTGGCCGCGCTCACACGGTGAACGAGGTGATGACCGGGGACCGGCCGCCGACCGGGACGGCCGAAGAAGCCGGGCTGCCTTCGGCCACCGGTGTGGGCGGTGCTGGCACCGCCCACACGCAAAGTGCTGCCTTGGTGGCTGCCAGCCCGTCCGCTGGGCCCTCCCCCACCGAGCTGACGCCCGCTACATCCGATAACACGGTCCAGCCCTCTGCCCCCACGGGGAGCCCGCCGCCCACCACACGGCCAACACCTTCGGCCGTGCCGCCCGCTACGGTCGTGGACGCCACGCCACCGGATCCCGCCCCTGGCGCATTCTCCGCAGACCGGCCCCGGACTCCGGATTCGGCCACGCCTCAGGGAACCCCTCTCCTACCCAGCGGTCCGCCGGATGGATCGGGCTCCGGCTATACCAGTCGACGCGAGCCACAATGGCAGCAGAGCCCGGCGCTGGGGGAGGACGGGCTGTGAACAGCTCCCCGCGGTACCTCATGCACGAAGACCGTCAGGAATACGAGCAGATCCTCGACGAGGCGCTGAGCACGATTAGCGGTCGGCACAACCCCGAACAACTGCGCGCCATGGCGCTCAACGCTACCGCGCTCATCACGGCTGCCGCAGCGACCGAGTACCAGCACTACGTTCGGATCCGCGAAGAGGCCCGCGATCGGGTCCCCGTTCCCCCCTCCACGGTCCCCGAGTTCGTCCCCGCCTGGTCCGCCCATTCCCGCTCCGACGCCCACCTGGCCACTCCCGACCAGAGTGCCGCACCAGGGCTGGGCTGGCGGCTCGGTGCGGCCCTCCTGGGCACCGGGCAACAGCGCGGTCGCAGGTCCGGCGACGGAATTGCCCGGCGACGGTGGCTTCGGATGTCCTACGGGCGCCGTCTGTTGGCAGCGCTTCTCGGCTTGCATGTACGACCGGAGGTATCGGGGGCGGCAGGTGCAGCGGGCGCGGGACATTCGCCGAGGCGGCCAACGGACCTGCGCGGCCCGGCGCTGACGCGCTCCATCCGGCATAGAAAGCTTGTCTCGGAGACGGCCAAGGACCGCTTGGCCTGTGGCGTCGCAATCGCCGCCATACTCACCCCCGTACTCTGCGGAACGGCCGCCGCGATCTTTGTGCTTGTCGGTTACCTCCTCAAAATGATGGAGCCTGAAGCAGGGGTCGCAGGGGACATGCTCAACGTCGGGTGGATCTTCGGAGCTGTAGCAGGGGCGTCGATTGTCGCCTCCGTCGTCGGCCTGATGATCACCGCGTTGCGTACATCAGGCCAAGACATCCAGCGGGCAACGGGCGACGAGCTGGCCCTGGCCCATCAGGCCTGGAGGACGGCCCTGCTGGATCGGGGCATCATGCCCTTCCTGCAGGAGGCCATAGGAGCCCCCACCATCACCCCCACACCTCGACCGAGCTTCACCGTCACAGATTTCACCAGCCCGGATTTCGGGGAGCCCGAACACCGGCTGGACTGACGCTCACGCACCAGGCCAGGAGTCTCCCGCTCTGAGATCCCAATCCCGCAGGTCACCTTTGCCGTGTTAGCGCTCGTGCATTGCCGACTTCCTCGACAGAATGGTCGGCCGGCCTACGTGGGGATGCCGTTGGAGTTACGTGCCCCGCAGGCAGGCCCACCACAGGCTGCTGGTCCTCGACACCTCCGCGCACCGGCCCGAGGAAATGGCCACCGTCATCGCCGACACCCTCCTCACCGCCCCGGCTGCCTGCGGGCCGGTCCGGCTGCCCGGCGCCCTGGAGCGTGCCGCATGACCCCGCAGCCTCTGGTCGACGCCGGTCTGGTCGAGGCGGCCGACCGCGCCCTGGCCCGCGCCCTGGACGGGCCGGTGCTGGTGTCCGCCGAGCGGTTCTGCGCCTCGATGCGCACCCTCTACACCGGGCCCGCACCGCCCCCGGCGGTCGCGGCCTGCTGCTATCCCGGCTGGTCCGATGCCGCGCCGGACCCCGTCCTGGCCGCCGAGACCCGCACCCGCGCGCGCGGGCCCGGGCAGCGGCACGCCTGGATGCAGGCCGTCGACGCCGAGGCGTCCGCGCTCCTGCGCACGCTGGCGGCTCGGCCGGTGATCGCCGCCTGGTACGCCACCGACCGGCTGCGCCGGTGGGCGGGTCCGGGCGGCACCGTCGCCGCGATCGACGGCCGACTGCGGGCCGCGGTCGAGGACAAGGCCGCCTTCGACGCCCTGCTGCGGGCCGCCGGCGTGCCGGAGCGGACGCGGATCACGTGCGTGCGCGTCAACGCCAGGCTGCCCGACCTGGCCGAGCTGCGCGCCCAGGTCGGGGCGGCGCGGTTGGTGGTGCAGTCCGGAGCAGACTCCGGCGGGCGGGGCACGGTGTTCGTGGACAGCGATGCCGACCTGGCCCGCGCCGCGAGCATGGACGGCCCGTACAAGGTCGCCGCGTTCGTGGAGGGCTGGTCCTCGAACGTGACCGTGCTGACCGTCCCGGACGGGCAAGGGCGGGTGTCGGTGTACATGGACCGGCCCTCCCACAAGGCGGCCGGGATCCCGGAGGCGGGCATCGGGCTTGGTCAGCGCGGCTGACGCCTCTGCACGGCGGCCGCGCTTACGCCGCTGCGCCTCACGGACGCGTACGCAGCTGGGGCGTGGCGCCTCCCCCTGCGGTGCAGCGAACCGAAATGATCATGTTCGGTCATGTTGACATGCGTTTGGAAAAGATACCTACTGTTCATCTACGTATGTGTATGGTGCACAGCGCAGTGCCCTTCTCCGTTGATCGTCCCAGCCGGGCAGGAGATCTCCACCAGGTCGGAGTTGCCGCACTGGCCAGGCGGCGATGCCTTGGCCCGGTGCCCGGACGGAGTGGACGTGGCGCGGCTGATGAGATGTCACACAGCGGGCTCTTGCCCTGTCCAACATGAATGCCGGTGCAACGAACATGACGGTCACGACCAGCGTGATGGCCGATGCGGGGAATATGCCTGCCGCTTTGACCTCTTTTGTCGGTCGGGGGCGGGAGCTCGCCGAGGTCCGCCGCATGCTGGACAAGACGCGCTTGCTGACGCTGACCGGGGTGGGCGGGGTGGGCAAGACGCGGCTGGCCCTAGAGGCGGCCAGGGCATGCGGCAGGGGTTTCGCGGACGGGGTGTGGGTGGTGGATCTGGCTGCGGTGAGGGAACCGTCAGCGGTGGCACGCGCGGTGGTGACTGCGGTGGGCGGGCCGGATCTCGGTGCCCGGCCAGTGCTGCAGGATCTGGCGGCATATATGGCCAGACGGCAGGTACTGATCGTGCTGGACAACTGTGAACACCTCCTCGATGCGTGCACCGAGCTGGTCAGGACGCTGCTGCGGGCCGCCGCTGAGCTGCGCATCATGGCAACCAGCCGCCAGACGCTGGGCGTCACCGGCGAGCATGTGTTCACCGTGCATCCGTTGAGCCCGGACGAGGCGGTCGAACTGCTGCACGACCGTGCCGCCGCCGTCCGACCGGATTTCCAGGTCAGCGACGCTAACCGGGCCCAGGTCTCCCGGTTGTGCGCCGAACTGGAGTGGCTGCCCCTGGCGATCGAGTTGGCCACCTCCCGGCTGCGGACCTTGACCGTGGAGCAGACGACGGACCGGCTCAAGGACCGGTTCGCACTCCTGACCAGTGGCTGCCGGAGCGCGCTGCCGCGGCAGCGAACCCTGCGTGCGATGGTCGACTGGAGCTGGGACCTGTGCTCCCCGGCCGAGCGGCTGCTGTGGAACCGGCTGTCGGTCTTCGCAGGGAGTTTCTGCCTGGACGCAGCCGAGACCGTCTGCACAGGGGAGGGCATCGCGACGCACGAGGTACTGGACCTGCTGGACCAGTTGGTCGCGCAGTCCGTGGTGGTGCTGACAACCGAGGCCGCAGGTCCACCGCGCTACCGGCTGCTGGAGACGATCCGGCAGTACGGACGGGAACGCCTCGTTGAGTCGGGTGAACAAGAAACGCTGCTGCGGCGGCACCACGACTACTTCCTCGCCGTGGCCGCTGGGGCTGGCAAGGCGTGGCCTTGCCACGGTCAGGGGGAGACCGCGGGCCGGCTGCGAGCCGAGCACGCGAACCTGCTGGCTGCCTTGGACTACGATGCCGACCCGCAGGCCAGGCTCGCGCTGGCCGCCGCGTTGACATCCCACTGGGTTGTCGACGGATACGTCGGCGAGGGGCGCCGTCAGCTCGACCGGGCGCTGGCGGCCGCACCCGAGCCCACGTCGGTGAGGGGACAGGCGCTTTGCGCCGCAGCCTGGGTGGCGCAGACGCAAGGCGATCTGGTCGCGGCCGACCGGTGGCTGGATGAGGCCGACATAGTGGGCGAGCAAGTGGGTGACCCGATGGTGCGGGCCCGTGTATGGGGCGGTCGTGGCGTGTCGGCGCATTACCGGGGCCAACTGGAAGAGAGCATGTCCCGCTACGAGGAGGCGAGGGCCCGCCTGGTCGCGCTGGGCGATGAGGCCGGAGCAGCCGTCTGGTTGCTCGCACTGGCCTGCGCCCAGACTTGTGCCGGAGACCCCCGTGCGGCGGAGACCGGCAGGCAGGTGGTAGCTGCGGCGGAGACGAGCGGTGACCGGTGGGGGTATGCCCAACTGCTGCTGTCGCTTGGTTACAAGGCCTGGGAACGTGATGACGGGCAGGAAGCCGAGGCTCTGGCCCGAGCCGCACTGGACAAGATAAGGACCTTCAGGGATTACACGAAGACCGCAGCGATGCTGGAACTGCTTGCCTGGACCACCGCCCGGCGCGGCGGCCATGGGCGGGCGGCCTGGCTGATGGGCGCCGTGGATGCCCTGTGCCGGGATGCCGGCACTGCCATTACCGCATTTCCGCAGATCGCAGGTCACCGTGAGCATTGCCACACAGAGGTGATGGGCGCGCTGGGCCCGGCGGAGTATGCGAAGGCTCTTGCAGAAGGGGGCCGCTGCAACAGCCTCGCCTCGGTCATCGCGTTCGCCCTGGAGACCGCCACCGAAAGCGATCAAGCCACCCAGGCTGCCGCAGTCTGCCCGCTGACCCGCCGGGAACGAGATGTGGCCGCACTGGTGGCCGACGGCATGACCAACCGACAGACCGCCACCAGGCTAGGGCTCTCCACGCGTACGGTCGACGGCCACGTCCAGCGCATCCTGGCCAAGCTCGGCGTCGAATGCCGGTCCCAGATCGCCACCTGGTGGGTCATGAACTGGGAAGACGAGCCGGAGAGACAGCCGGTGGAGGGAAGGCCAGGAGGTACGGGGAGGCGTCCGAATGGGCAAGGCTCTTCTGCGGTTGAGCATGCTGCCTGAGGTCTCAACTCGTAGCCCGGGGAACCTCGGCGTACGAATCTCGAGTTGCTGGACGTGCCGTACGCCTCGATGACGGGGTGATCATGCTCAATCGCGGGATCATCGTCCCGGATCACCACTCGTTGTGGAATCGGCTTCGTCCACGCCTCGTCCGAGCCGACTCGGAGCGATGGCGCAGTTCCACCGTGCCCTTCTGGCGAGAATGGTCACAGGAAGGGCGAGGTGGCAGACCGGGCCACTCGGTTGTCAGCGATAGATCGTCAGTGTGTCTCGCTGTCCCGGCCAGGCCGACGCCTCCGTCAGCTGGCCAGGGGAGAGGGGCGAACCAGAACTGCCCGAGACAGGCAGGTGCCCGGCCAGGGACATCCCAGCCGGGCACCTGCCCCGAACAACTCAGACCCTGCCGAGCTCTGCTGCCCTCACCCGCCTCACGCACACACCGCGCGGCGCTACCGCCCTGTGGCCCGACACCGTGTGGCGAAGCGTCACTGCTGAGGGGCCAGCTTGAGGACGACCTTGGCCGGCTCCTGCTGTGCAGGCGCAGCACCGGCTGCCTTCTTGGCTGCCGTTGTGTGCTTCTTCGCCGTGTGCTTCTTGGCAGCGTTCTTCTTGGCCTTGTGCTTCTTGGGCGTGTGCTTCTTCGTGTGACCGTGTGCGGTGCCGCTGGGGGTCTGAGTCTGCTGCGAGGGGTCCGCCGCAGCGATGTGGATCTTGTTGCCGTACTGGGTGACCAGCGCGCTGGTGACCGAGGACGGGGCGAGAGTGATCACATCGATCTGGTCCGTGTCGTTGTCGTACGTCACCCCGACGTTGTAGCCGGCGTTCGCCACCTGCGTGGTGACGGCGTCAGTGATCGTGGACACCTGGTCGTTGCTCGCGAACTGGCTGTACTCCCCGTAGAAGGTGAGATCGGGGTTGTCGAAGCCGGTGAAGTCTGCGGGCCACTGCAGCTGGTCGGGGACCTTGCCGCCCGTGAACACCATGATGGGCTGGCCCGCGTTGTCCACGTACTCCACGAGGGCGCCGTTGTAGTCGCCGATCTCGACGACTCGCTGCCAGTCGGCATCGCTGATGCCCGCTGCGGCCGGGTCCATCTCGGCGAAGGAAGGGCCGACGCCGAGGGCGACCGTCGCGGACAGGACGGTGCCTACCAGAAGCGCCCTGGAAATGTTCTTTCTCATGTGAACCCTCGCTCTATTCTCTGGGTAGCGCTTGCGGGGAATTCCGCCGCGCATTCGGGTGAAATTGGTAATGCAGGTCCCCGATTCGGATTTCGCATTTTCGCAAAATCGGAGTCAAGGGAAGCCGGGCAGGCCATGGAAGGTATGGCCCGGCCGTGGGGAACCGGCGATGGGAGGTCTCAGTTAGGCAGGGCTACCTTGGCGCGAGAAGCGGCGGTGGCACTCGGGCGCACCGGGCTCTGCTCCCTGCGCAGGCACTTCAGGCCGATGGTCAGTCCGGCCGTTACCACAGCGCCGGCGGCGATAGCGGCAGCGAACAGCAGCGGCTTGCCGAGTTGGTCGGCAGCGAACACCCCGGCGCGGGGGATGGCCATGGTGGGGCCGAGGAGCATGGTCAGCACACCGGTGACGGCACCGCCGGCCATAGCCGCGGGGATCACCCGCAGTGGATCGGCGAGCGCGAAGGGGACCGCGCCCTCGGGAATGCCGGCCAGGCCGAGGATCCAGGCCACCGTTCCATAACCGCGCTCGGCGGGAGTGAACGCCTTGCGGCGCACCAGGGTGGCCAGGGACAGGCCCAGGGCCGGGACCATGCCGGCCGCCACCACCACGGCCATGAAGGTCAGGTGGTCCGGGATGGGACGCTCCGAAGCAATGCCAGCGACAGCGAAGCCGAAGGCGATCCTGTAGATGGCGCCACCGAGGTCGGAGCAGACCACCAGGCCGATGACCACGCCGAGCCACAGGTGGTGGTCGCTGAGTTCCAGGATGACCATCTTGTTGTACAGCCACTCGTAGAGTCGGCCGAGCAGCGGCTGGACAGCTCCGTAGAAAAACACCACCGCGGTGAACAGGGTCGTCACCAGCGGGATGACCGCCCGGGTCATGAGCGGATGCCACTTGGGCGGGACAGTGATTCTCCGCAGGCCTCTCGTGGTGACGCCCACGATCAGACCGGCGGCCAGTCCGCCGAGGTATCCGGTGTTTATGGTCATCGCGGTGAGGCCGCTGATGAGGGCGGGGATCAGTGCTGGGCGGCCGGCGATGCCGTAGGCGGTGTAGAGGGCGACGGCCAGGCCGAGAAGAGTCAGTGCGAGGTTGCCGGATTTCAGCAGTACCGCGGCCCAGCTCTCCGATTGCAGCCAGGAGAACTGTCGACCCGTCGGGTCGACCACGGCCCTGATGATCTCCCAGCCGCCGAGGGCGTAGGCGAGTGCGACGAGGAGGCCGCCGAGGGCGGTCAACGTGGCCAGTTGGCCGGTTCCCGCGGTCAGCCACCGGCCGAGCCGGGTGCCGGCACGGCCGTCCGAGACGGAGTGCTGGTCCATTGGGGCCATGGTGAGGGACATGGTCAAGCTCCAGGGTATGCAGTACCGCCCACAGGGACGGCGCGGATGTACTTGTTGCGTCCGACGCGAAACGGGCCGGAGGGCGGGTGTCGGCTGTCTTTGTGAGGGCAGCCGGCACCCTTCGAGGCTCGGCGCGGCCATGGCGAGTGGCGCGCTGACACCGGGTGCGCCGCTACCGGGGGCGACGCCCTCAGTTCAGGCCGGCACCCCACTGGCTGAGGACCGAACCGAACTTGACTCCGTACATCCGGTGCAGATAGCAACCGCAGCCGTGGTTGGTCGCGGGCTGGAGCCACGTGGTCAGGCCGGAGTGGCTGCCGACGGCAAGCGCCTGGCTGGCAGAGATGGGCTGGTAGACGGGCGCACCCGAGTCACCAGCCTGGGTGGGGGGAGTCTGGCCCGCGTCGTACGTGAAGCCGTCCACAGGGGCCGTGGTGTGTGGGACTCCGTGGAGGTACCAGGTGAAGCCGTAGCTGGTAGAGGTGATCGGGTGGTTGCAGTGGGCCAGCGTCGTCCTGCCGCTCACGCAGACATGCAGACCCCGATACATGGGACCCAGGCCGATGACCGTCCTTCCGGTCGAGGCGTCGCTGTACGTGCCGGTGAAGATGCCGCTGCCGTATGTTCTGCCGGTGTACGCGGCGACGTCGAGGTGCGTTCCCGTTCTCCCGATCGTTCCGATCTTCCTGTTGACGCCGTTGTCCTGCATGATGTTGTAGCCGGCGAAGCTCGTCTGGAAGATGTCGACGTTGAGGCCGAAGCAGTGCCCCGCCGAGGTCATGTAGTAGGTATTACCGACGTGGATCTTGTAGCCAGACGTGCAAGATCCGTACTCGTCTGCGTTGATGTCGCCGACCGAGGTGCCTCCCCAGTAGGGACTTGTGTCGTTGTATCGCGTTTCCTGCTGCTCGAAGCGCGTCTTGAGGACCGTGACCTTGTTGCCGTAGGTCTTCTCCAGTGAGTCCACGACGGACTTGGGGGCGTCGGTGTTGATCATTACCTGGTCCGCCTGGCCGTCATAGAACGCGCCGAAGTCGTACTTCGCCACGTCCTTGTTTTGCTTGACATTCAGGACGGAATCCTGGAGCTGATCCACCTGCTTCTTGGTGAACCTGCTGATCTTGACGGCGGCCTTCACTCCGTCCGGCACGTCCGCGGTGGCCTTGGCCTTCTCGCTCGCTGACGTGCCAGCGGGCAGCGTCACCACCGGAGTGGATGTGCCGTTGCCGAAGACGCCGAGAGCATGCTGCGACGTGGCGACCGCGTTGATGCCCTTCCACTGCGCCTGGCTCAGCCCGTGCTGGGCCGTGGTGGGCGACGCATCGCTCGCCCACGAGGAAGTCGCCCCCGCCAGAGGTACGACCACCGTGGCGAGAGTCCCGACCGCCGCCAGGACGACGCGCTTCGTTCTCAGTTTCATGTCTTCTTCCTTTGTTGTAGGTGTGTCGGAGAATGCGCATGCACCTTCCGTGCGGCTCCGCACGCCGCCAATCCCCGCAGGGCGCGGAGAAGCCGTCGCGTCTTAAGGCCTGCGCGTCATTCGCCTCACTGGACACCTGGGCAAGAGCGGTCGCCCGCACTGCTGCGACCCGCCGCCTTCGGCGGCCCGCCCGCAGGCACATGGGCGGGTGCCTTCGGGGGAGTGGCCGCAGACGTCTGGGTGCGGGCCTTCCGCGAGGACTGTGTGGCCCTCGCCGTCGGATCCGACCCCGGTGCGTTCCCAAAAGAAGAATCTCGGGCGAGCCCGCTTAGGGCTATCGCGTACTTCTACGGGGGCTACGAGGTAGATGCCTAGCTGGATCGCTACGAGCCGAAGACATGCGGCTTTTGGTCGGTTATGTCATTGAGTAGATTTACCCACTGTGGAGATGGCGGCGGCCGAATGTGATCTGGGCAACGTCACGGTGGGATGTTTGAGCCGTTCGCGCTGGCGAATCAGCCCTGGCAGGCGCTCCTGCCGGAGGGCGCGCGTTGTGGAGCCAATGGCCGCGCCGCTCAGTAAGGGCGGCAACCGACAGGCCCTGGCCCCACCTGCTCACCCCTGCTTGTGGCAGGCGGCGCATGTGCCCACCTGCCTGGCGCGAAGGAACCAAGCCCACCCTCCTTGCCCTCGGCCTCCTTGCTATCCGCGGAGGCATCAAACGCTGATTGGGAACACCGAAACGGTTCGGCCGAACGGTTTCCGAGCAAGCCGAGGGCGCTTGGGCATCTTCCCGGCTGTGCACGAACGTCTCCAGCAAGTTGCTGCCGCGATGCCGCTGGGCACAGCTGCGTAACCGTGCATCGATGCGCTGAACAGGCTGGTCCAGGCGCAGACCGACACGACCGGGTGCGTAGGCTTGCATCGACCGCACTACTGACCAGCTGTGCTGCCTCGTGAGGTTGGTGTCACGCGTACGCCTGGAAGTACCAGGCGGTTGCTCCCCAGGCTGCCGATGATCCGTCGGCTGGCGGTGTCATGTGGTAGCTGTCGGCGACGGGGGACCGCTGACATGTTCGCTCGCGTCGAGGGCTTCGCGAGGGCGGTCAGAGGCTGGAGGCGATGTTGCCCGCCAAGCCGACGAGGATGCCACCCACGAGGATGATCGGCCCCCGGTACGAAGGCCACCAGCGGTCCTCTCTTCCCGCTATGTAGTCCCTCAGCCCTGTGAGCTCGTCGTTGATGGTCTGTTCCGTGGTCTTCAGCGCGCCGCTGAACTGACTACTCAGGCGTTCGACGATCCGCTTCTCCAGCGCGTCCAGTTCGGCAGGGAGATTTCGCTGCCGGGTCTCCAGATCGTCAATGCGCTCCTCAAGTGTTGAGTTGGCGCGAGTCACGGTGAGATCGATGGACGCCGAGGCGGTGACTCTGCCCGATGCGTACACGGTGCGCGTGCGATGCAGATAGCCGGCGAGGCGCCGACGAGCACCGCGGATGTCGATAACGGTCAGGACGACTCCCGCGAGTTCAAGGACGGCGGCGACAACGTTGAGGCTCACAGCGAGGACGGTCATGCCCGGGAGGGTAGCCCTGCCTGACCTCGGCAGAGGTAGGGCTACCTCGTCCGGCAGACCCGGTGCGGTCAGAGTTCGATGGACGATGCGGATGGCTCGTTCCACCGGGCTGCGGTCGTGGCATGTTCTGGGGCGTTGGGGGGGAACCAGGGGGGCGCTTGCTTTAGCAGGGTGCTGGGAATCTTCACGGGCCAGTAACCCTCAGCGGGCGAAGGCGTGGCCCTTGGCGCGGCGGCTGGCGGCAGCAGCGCATCCCGGCCCCAAGCTGGGCTTTAGCGGCTAGATTTGACGACGCCATGGAACCAACCTCCTGAGACACCACGTCTGAGCAAGCCCCTCCATGCGCCCTCAGGCCGCGGCGAGTTCGTTTCGTGCCCTGCCGATGAACTCGGATACTTCGGCGTTGTCCTTCTTCCACGGTTCGAGGTCGGTGGTGAGGCTGTGGAGGTAGCCGTGGGCCCTGGTCGAGGACACCGTGCGCAGGACGTCTAGGGCGCGGGAGCCGACGTGGAGGCTCTGTTCGAGGTCTCCGTCCTGAAGGTGGGTGCTGGCCAGGACCGACAGCCGGATGCCGACGGCGCGGGTGAAGCGTCCGGGAGGCATGGCGTCGGCCTGCTCGTTCCAGGCGATGGCGGCCTGGGGCTGGCCGAGGTCGCAGTAGATCTCGGTGGCGTCCGTGGCGAGCCGGGCGTGCGTGAAGTACGACAGCCATTCGGGGTCGTCGTCGCTGCCGGGGCGGATCGAGCCGAGCAGGTCCTCGGAACACGTGAGTGCGGCCGCGGCGGCCTTCGCGTCGCCGGCGCGGCCGTAGGCGCGGGCCTCGGCCAGTTTGGCGAAGGCCAGGACCCGCGGTGCGGCGGTGTGCCTGGCCCGCTCGTAGGCGCCCTCGGCCATGTCGGCGGCTTCGTGCGGGAATCCGCGGAGCATGGTCTGCAGGGCGATCGTGGTCAGCACGTAGGCGCCGGCCTGCACGTCACCGGCGGCCCTGGCCAGGCGGAGCGCTTGGACGAAGTGGCGCTGTGCCTCTTCGTGGCGGCCGGCGTCGAAGGCCGCCCAGCCCGCGACGCGGGAGAGTTCGGAGGTGGCGGCGAAGAGCTCTTTGCCGATGGCCTCGGTGTAGGTGCCGGAGAGCAGGGGAGCGGCGCGCAGGCGCAGGCATTCGGTGACGGAGCTGGTCTTCCAGTTCCCTCCGCCGAACTTGGAGTCCCACAGGCGGGCCTCGTCGGCGGCGTGCCACAGCTCGGTCAGGTCGCTGCGGCCGACGCGCCGGCCGCCCTGGTGGGCGGTGGCGGCGTCCGCGGGCTGGGTGAGCCAGCGGGTGACGGGGGTGGTGAAGGCGGAGACGGCGAAGCCGTTGCTGAGGAAGTGTCGGCGGTCCACGGTTCTCCAGAAGGTCGCGGCGACGCTGATCGCGTCGGAGGGATCGCGGGGGAAATCCAACCCCAGGTCACCTTTGCCGCGTTGACGCTCATACATGCCGAGTTCCTCGACCGAGACCGCCCGTCCGAGGCGTTCTGCCAGCGCAGCGGCCAGATATCGGGGAACGGGGGCTCTCGGGATCATTCCGAGATTCACCCAATTGGAGACACTTGTATGACCGTATTTCGTGTCCTGCCCTAACTCCCGGGCGATCTGGTTGACCCGGTAGGCGAGCGACTTGTGACTGGCGCCGGACGCCTTGATGAGGCGCTCCAGCTCCTCGTTTGGGCCGTGGGACCGTCGTGGTGTGCCTGGCACTGAGCCCCCATGGTGTCGGGGACCACGGCCCCCGTAGCCGTGGAATGGGCACGAGCGTAGGCCGGGCAGGCCGGTGCGGAACACCCGGACACAGCCTGCGATTTGTTGGCCCCCTTTGTGCGCCTCCACCACGCCAGCCGGCTCAGGTTTCCTGAAGAACGTGCGGCCCGGCGCCTGGCCCGTCTCCGGGCACCGGGCGGCACAGGGCGACGAACCTCGAGGGCTCCGCGTTGCCGTGAGGGCTCCTGCCCGTCGCCCTTCGTTCCCCATCGCCTGACCGGGCGCGGCTCTCCCGGCGCGGAGCGGATCCGGCCGCGTCGCACGACCGCCCCATACGAAGAGGAGCAGCTGATGGTGAGTGTCTCCACACCGGCGGCCCTGCGCACGCCGGTCACGGCCGGTGTGCTGGTGCCCGCACTCGCAGCCGCCCGCCCGGCGTCATTGCGGGTCGCGGTGGTCGGCCAGGGCTATGTGGGTCTGCCGCTGGCGTTACGTGCCGCGCAGACAGGCCACCGCGTGGTCGGGCTGGACACCGATACGCGACGGATCGAGGACCTGGCGTCCGGCCGGTCGCCGGTCGAAGACGTCACCGCGGCGCAGCTGAGTCAGCTACTGCGGCAGGGCGTCTACCGGCCCACCGCGTACCCGCAGGCCGTGGCGGGATTCGACGTCGCGGTGATCGCGGTGCCGACGCCGCTGCGCGAGGGCATACCCGATCTGTCGTCCGTGGTCGCGGCCGGCCGGACGGTGGGCCGTCATCTGCGCCAGGGCGCGCTGGTGGTGCTGGAGTCCACCAGCTACCCAGGCACGACCCGCACGGTCCTGGGCCCGGTGCTGGAAGAAGAGTCGGGGCTGCGGATGGGCCGTGACTTCGCGCTGGGGTTTTCCCCGGAGCGGATCGACCCGGGCAACCGGGCCTGGACGCTGGAGACGACCCCGAAGCTCGTCTCCGGCATCGATGAGACCTCGCGGGAGCGCACCGCCGCCTTCTACGCCGGACTGGTCGACGTCGTCGTCCCGATGAGCCGGTGCGAGGAGGCGGAGCTCGCGAAGCTGGTGGAGAACACCTTCCGCGCGGTGAACATCGCGCTGGTCAACGAACTGGCGGAGGTCGCCCACGACACCGGGCTGGACGTACGGGAGGCGCTGGACGCGGCGGCGACCAAGCCGTTCGGGTTCATGCCCTTCACCCCAGGCCCTGGGGTCGGCGGGCACTGCCTGCCGATCGACCCGGTCTACCTGTCGTGGTGGGCGGCGCAGGCCCGCGGCGGCCGGGGCTCGCAGCTGATCGACCTCGCCGGGCGGATCAACACCGCCCGCCCCGCCCACGTCGTGGACCGCGTGCACGCACACCTCGCCGCCCGCGGCCGGACACTGCCGGGCACGCGGGTGCTGCTGCTGGGTCTGTCCTACAAGCCAGGCAGCGGCGACCTGCGCGAGTCCCCCGCGATGGAGGTGGCCCGGCTGCTGGAGGCCGACGGCGCGCTGGTGCGCGCGGCGGACCCCTTCGTCGACGCATCGGCGGTCGGCGGGCTGAGCCTGGTGCCGACGAGCGAGCAGGAACTGGCGGCCGCGGACGTCGTGGTCGTGCTGACCGACCACGACGTCTTCGACTACGACCTGGTGGCCACCTGTGCGGCGTTCGTGCTGGACTGCCGGGGACGGCTGGCCGGCCGGACGGCCACGGCCGTGGTGGAACAGCTGTGACCGGCGCCCTGCGGGTCACCGTCACCGGCGGCGCCGGGTTCATCGGGTCGAACCTGGTCTCCTGGCTGCTGCGGCATCCCGCGATCGGCCGGGTCACGGTCGTGGACGACCTGTCGACCGGCAGCACCAGCCTGCTGGGCGAGGACCTGACGCAGACCGACTTCCGGCAGGGGAGCGTCCTCGACGCGGGCCTGATCGAGGACGCAGTCGCTGGCGCGGACGCGGTGGTGCATCTGGCCGCGCTGCCGTCCGTGCCCCGGTCGGTGGCCGACCCGCTGGCCACCCACCACGCCAACGCGACCGGCACGCTCCAGGCCCTCGAGGCCGCGCGCCGAGCCGGCGGGCCGCTGGTGGCGGCGGCGTCCTCGTCGTCCGTCTACGGCGCCCAGCCGGAGCTGCCCAAGCGGGAGACCAGCCGGGCGATGCCGCTGAGCCCGTACGCGGTCTCGAAGCTGGCGACGGAGGCGTACCTCGGCGCCTACCACGCCTGCTACGGACTCGAGGTGCTGCCACTGCGGTTCTTCAACGTCTACGGGCCCCGGCAGCGGGCCGGGCACCCCTACGCGGCCGTCGTCCCGGCCTTCATCGACGCCGCCCTGTCCGGCCGGCCCGTCACCGTCCACGGCGACGGCACCCAGACCCGCGACCTGACGTTCGTGGACACCGCGTGCGAGGTGATCACCACCGCGATCACCCGCCGGGTGGCTACGCCGTGGCCGGTCAACCTGGCGCTGGGCACCCGCACCTCACTGCTGGACGTCATCGCCCTCCTGGACCAGGTCCTCGGCGCACCGGTGCGGGTCGAACACGCCCCGCCCCGGCCCGGGGACGTCGCCCACTCACAGGCCGACCCCGACCGGCTGCACCACCTGTTCCCCCACGTGAGCGCGGTGGCGCTGCACGAGGGCCTGGAACGCACCGTCGCCTGGCACCAGAACCAACGCCGGGATCCTGCCCGTTCGCACGGCGACGACCGGGGGAGGGGCCGGTGAAGATCCTGATGTACCACCTGATCGAGGACCTGCCCGGCCCGATGGCCGTGCCCCCCGCCCGCTTCCGCGAGCAGATGGAACTTCTGGCCGACGGACCGTACACGCCGGTCACCGAGGACGACCTGCACACGATGCTCGCCTCCGGCAGGCCCCTGCCCGAGAACGCCGTGCTGATCACGTTCGACGACGGCTACGCCAACACGATCACCACCGCACTGCCCGTGCTCGAACGGCACGGTCTGCCCGCACTGATGGCGGTGTGCGGCGGCTACCTCACCGCCGACCGGCCCCTCCACGTGCCGCACACGGTGCAGGAGATGGCGGACCTCGACCAGGTGCGGGCGTGGGCGGAGTCCGGGCGGGGCATCGCCGCCCACAGCTACACCCACCGCAGGCTGACCGGCCTCAGCGACCAGGCGCTGGCCTGGCAGATGGCCGGCGACCACGAGACGCTGACCGGCCTGCTGGGACGGGAGCCGCGCACCTTCGCCTACCCCTACGGCGCCTACGACCCGCGCGTGCAGCGCGCCGTCGCCGCCCTGTACCCGCTGGCCCTGGCCACCGACGAACACCATCAGCCCGACCTGAGCCACCCCTACGCCCTGTCCCGGATCCAGGTCGACCCCGGCTGGAGCCTGCACGCCTTCCGCACGGCCCTGGACAGTCCCGCCGACCCGGCCGCCGCGCAGCGCGCCGCCCGCGCGGCCGACATTCTCACCCGCGCAACCCTCTGAGGAGCCCGCCGATGACGAACCCCGGCGCCCGCACCGTCGCCCTGTACTGGCACAACGGCCGCTCCCTGGGCCATACCTCCTCCACCGCGAAAGTCGCCCGCTACCTCCTGCGCTCCGAGTACCCGTACTCGATCGCCGGGATCACCGGCGCCTACCGCGGCCTGGACCTCCTCCCGCCGGAGGTGGACGTCGTCAAGATCCCCTCCTTCGCGAACTTCGACGACCCCGACGGCTGGAACCTGCGCCCGCGCCTGGCCATGGACACCCCCGCACTGCACCGGGTGAGGGCCGACCTCATCACCGCGTTCCTGCGCCACTACCGGCCCGAAGTCCTGATGAGCGACCACATTCCCCGCGGCACCGATGACGAACTCGTGCCGGCACTGGAAGCCCGGTACGCGCAGCACGCCGTCCTCAGCCTGCGCGGCGTGCTGCTCGACAAGGAGAAGACGGCGCGCAAGTACTTCGGCCGGCACGGCCGCGGCCCGTGGGTGCTGGACCACTACTGCCAGTTCAACGTGCACACCCACCCCGAAGTGTTCGACCTCGCGGACTACTACGACATCCCGCCCGAGGCCGCCGGCCGCCTGCACTACACCGGCTACCTCGCCGAGCCCTGCACCCTCACCCGCGACCAGGCCCGCGCGCAGACCGGCACCGGTGCGGACGAACGGCTGGTCGTCGCCGCGATGGGCGGAGGTCAGGGCGCCGGCGACCTGTGGCGCGCCCTGTCGACGGCCCTGCGCGGCCGCCGCCACCTGTTCGACCGGGCCCTGCTGGTCACCGGCCCCTACCTCGAGCCCGCCGACCAGAAGGCACTTCGCCAGCTGTGGCAGGACGACCCCCGGGTGAAGATCCGCACGTACGAGCCGGACCTGCTGCCGTGGATGCGGGCGGCGGATCTGTTCGTCGGCGCGGCCGGGGCGAACATGCTGGGGGAGGTCCTGGCGACCCGGGCCAACACGCTCGCCATCCCCCGCCAGATCAGGGAGAGCGAGCAGCTGGTCCACGCCCGGCGTCTGCACGAGCTGGGCCTGCTGCGCAAGGTCGATCTTCCGGACGCCCTCGGCGGCGCGCTGAACGACGCGGTGGCGCTGGCCCTCACCGAGCCGCTGGTCCCGGACGGCACCCGCTTCCTCTGGGACGGCACAGCGTACGACCGCCATCTGCCCGGCGGCCCGGACGGCACCGTCTGCGCCTGCACCACCGCAGCGGCCGCGGCCGCACCGGGAGGACCGCGGTGAGCGCCCGGTCCGGCGCCGGGTGTGCGGTCGTCCGCTCCGGCCTGGTCCATGCCGCGCCCGGGCACCGGGGCGGCGGTGATGTGGTGATCTGCCAGGGCGTCGTCCGCGATACCTGCGTGCACGGTCCGGTGCCGGTCGATGCCGACGGGCTGCTGGTCGCCCCCGGCCTGGTGGACATCCACGTCCACGGCGCGGCCGGCCACGACTTCACCGAGCCCGAGCCCGCCGCCTGGCACGCCGTGCTCGACACCCACCTGGCCGTGGGCACGACCACCGTCCTGGCCACCCTGGCGAGCACCTCCCCGGCACGGACGGCCGCCGCGCTGGCCACCGCCGCCACGCTGCTATCCGGCCCCGAAGCCCACCCCACGCTGGCGGGGGTCCACCTCGAGGGCCCGTGCCTGGCCCACGGCCAGCGCGGCGCGCACGACCCCGACCACCTGCGCACGCCCGGGCAGCTCCTCGCCGAGCTCACGCCGCTGCCGAAGGGCCTGCGCATGATGACGCTCGCGCCGGAACTCCCGGGCGCCGACGCGCTGACCACCTACCTCACGACGGCGGGGGTCCGCGTGTCCGCCGGACACAGCGCGGCCACCGCCCAGGATCTGGCCCGGGCCCGACGGCTCGGCCTCAGCCACCTCGCTCACCTGTGGAGCGGCCAGTCCGCGCTGACCCGCCCCGCCCTGCACCGCGTTCCCGGTCTGCTGGAGGCCTCGCTCGCGTCCGACACGGTGACCGGCGAAGTCATCGCGGACGGCCACCACCTGCCCGCCGCCCTGCTGACCATCGCCCTGCGCTGCCTGGGACCGGACCGGCTGTGCCTGGTCTCCGACGCCACCGCCGGGATGGGCCTGCCCCCAGGCAGCACGTTCCGCACCGGGGCCAGCCGCGGCCAGGTCCACGACGGCTACGCCGCCACCACCGACCACACCAGCCTGTGCGGCAGCGTCACCCCACTCGCGACCGGCGTGGCCCGGATGCAGGAGATGACCGGCGCCGCAGTCGAGGACGTGCTGACCATGGCGACCGCCACCCCCGCCCGCGCGGCCGGCCTCTACCCGCGCAAGGGCAGCCTGCTGCCCGGCGCCGACGGCGACGTCGTCCTGCTCGACGCCGACCTGAACGTGCGACAGGTCATCCTCGCCGGGCACCCGCTCACCGCGACCGCTGCGGAACCCCTCCGGTGACCGAGGTGCTGCGGGTGGTGCTGATCGGGGCCGGACGGCGCACCCGCAAGGTCTACGCCCCCTGGCTGGCAGGACCGCCAACCCGCCAGGAACGGCCCGCGGCCGCGCTCGCCGTGGTGGACACCGACGCCCGAGCCGCCCGCGAGGTGGCCGCCACCCTGCCGGGCGCGGCCGCCGCCCACCCGGACGACCTGGACCACATCCTCACGCACGAACGGCCCGGCCTGGTGATCGTCGCCACCCCCGACGCCACCCACCACGACTACGCGACACAGGCCCTTGCCGCAGGCGTTGCGACGCTGGTGGAGAAGCCGCTGGCGACCACCACCGAGTACGCCTTCGCCCTCGTCCACGCCGACACCGTCTCGCGCGGGCGGCTGCTGGTCGGCCACAACCTGCGCTTCACCAACCTCCACACCCACGTCCGCGCCCTGCTCGCGGATGGCCACATCGGCACGGTGACCGGCGCCGACTTCCGCTACACCCTCAACGCCTCGCACTCCCGCTCCTACTTCACCCGCTGGCACCGCACCCGCGCCGCCTCCGGAGGTCTGGAAGTCACCAAGGCCTCCCACCACCTCGACCTGCTCGCCTGGTGGCTCGGCTCCGAACCGGCCGCGGTCACCGCCGAACTCGCCCGCCGCAACTACTTCCCCGGCGCCGACGGCGTCCCCGGCGACGCCGACATCCACGACACCCTCAGCGCCCTGATCGAGTACGCCTCCGGTGCGAGGGCCCGCTACACCCTGACCACCGACGCACCCACCGAGGGCTACACCTGCACCCTCCGCGGAACCGCCGGCGTCTGCACCGTCCGCTACGACGCCCGCTCCGGCCCCCACACCGTGCACCTGCGCACCACCACCGACGGCGACGCCGGCAGCTGTCGGCAGATCCTCCGGGAGGAGGGAAGCCACGCGGGAGCGGACCGCCGGATGCTCAGCGCCCTGGCCCACACCCTGCGCCAACACGCCGGAGCCGCAACACAGTTCGCCACCGCCACCGAAGCGGCGCTCGCCGTCGCCACCGGCACCGCCATGTACGAGGCCAGCCGCCAGGCTCGCCGCCTGCCGGTGCCCCAGCTCCACCACATATCCGGAGAGCCACGATGACCCCCTCCACCGTCCGTACCCCCAACGGCCTGGACCTGACCCACCACCGGCTTGCCCCGGGCGCACAGCTCGCCCTGACCGCCCGCCCCGGGCAGGAGAGCGCGCTGGTCCTGCTCCGCGGCCGGCTCACCACCACGCTGCCCGACGGCGAACACACCATCGCGCGCACCGACCCCTTCGCCGCGCCCGCCACCGGCTGGTACCTCCCATCCCACACGGCCGCGGGCTTGACCGCTGGCCCCGACGGCGCCGACGCCGTTGAGGTGCACGCGCCGGTCACCGCCGCACCGCCCGAGAGCACGGAGCCCACCGCGATCACCGCACCCGAACGGGAGGTCCGCGGCCACGGTTCGTTCGAGCGGCACGTCACCACCCTGCTGACCCCGCCACGCACCGCCGGACTGCTGCTCGGCGAGACCCTCGCGCTCGACGGCCGCTGGTCCACCTACCCGCCGCACCGCCACCAGCACAGCAACCCGCCCGCCGAGACGGAGCTCCAGGAGGCGTTCGCCTTCCGGGTCCGCCCGGCCACCGGCTTCGGGGTCCTGCTCACCTACGACGACACCGTCCACGACGCCCGCCCCACGGTGCTCACCGACACGACCCTGGCCGCCGTCCCCGGCGGCTACCACACCATCGCCGCCGCGGCCGGACACGACCTCTACTACCTGTGGGCCGCACACGGCGACACCGACACCCATCTCGCTCTGCACACCGACCCCGCCCACGCCTGGCTCCTCACTCCCTGACTGCACGCCCTGGACACGTCCGCTGCCAGAAAGGGAAAGCCTGTGAACACACCGTTCTCCACCACCAGTTCTTCGCCGCAGCGCGGTCTCGCCGTCGTCACCGGCGCCAGCGTCGGCATCGGCCAGGCCACCGCCCAGGCCCTGGAGAAGGCCGGATACACGGTCATCGCCGCCTCCCGCCGACTGACCACCCTCCCGTCGGCGGACAGCGGCATCACCACCCACCAGCTCGACGTCACCGACGCCGACTCGGTGGCCGCCCTGGAGCGCACCGTCGCCTCCCACCCCGTCCCGCTGACCCTGCTGGTCAACAACGCCGGCATCCCCACCCACGCCGCCACGATCGCCGACAGCGACCTCGCCGACTGGCGCGCCACCTACGACACCAACGTGATCGGCGCCGTCCGGACCACCCAGGCCCTGCTGCCCCACCTGATCCGCCACCACGGCCACGTCCAGTTCATCGGCTCCACCGTCGGCCGCGTCCCCTACGAGCGCGGCGCCGCCTACGCCGCCAGCAAGTACGCCCTGACCGCGCTCGTGCAGACCCTGCGCCTGGAGACGAACGGCTTACCCGTCCGCATCACCGAGATCGCCCCCGGCATGATGCGCGGCGACGAAGCCGGCGGCGAGTTCATGCGGACCCGCTTCCACAACGACCCCGCTGCCATCGCCGCCGTCTACCAGGGCGTCGACAACCCGCTCACCCCCGAGGACATCGCCGAGTGCGTGGTGTGGTGCGCCACCCGTCCCGCGCACGTCGACATCGACCTCATGGAGATACGGCCCCTCGCCCAGGCCGCCCAGCACAAGGTCCACCGCACCCACTGACCCCACCCCCTTCCGGGCCGGGGCCCCGTTCACGCCCCCCGGCCCGCCCTACCAGCCCCCGGGGAGACCGCCATGCCCACCACCCAGCCGACCGACCGCCGCCACGTGGTGATGATCCTGCGCCACTTCACCGTGGGCGGCCTGGAGCGCGTCCTGCTCTCACACGTCCGCATCCTGCTGGACGCCGGATGCGAGGTCACCGTCTGCGTCCTGGAACCGGGCCGCGACAACGCCCTCGTCGCCGAACTCCCGGCGCGGGCCCGGCTCGTGACCGCGCCCCCGGGCCGCCTGGCCCGCCACGCCTTCCTCGCCCGCCTGGTGCGCGGCCAGGTCGTGCTGCTCCAGTTCGGCGACGGCCGCCTCTACCCCTCGATCCGCCCGGCCCTGCACACCGCCCGCACCGTGATCCGCTTCTGCCACTCCGACTACTCCCACCTGAGCACCCGTGCGAAGAACGTCCTCGACCGGACCCTGGCACGCGCCGAGGACCGCATCGTGGCCGTGGGCGGCCGCTCCACCCGCTTCCTCCTCGACGACGTCGGCGTCCCCGCCGCCAAGGTCAGCACCCTGACCAACGCCACCGAACCCCGCACCACCCTCGCACCCCCGCCCTGGCCCTGGGCAGCCGACCCCTACGTCGTCGCGGTCCAGAGCCTCTACCCCCACAAGGGCCACGACGCCCTCCTGGCGGCGTTCGCCCGCGTCGTCGACCAGACCGACCAGCACATCCGCCTCGTCATCATCGGCGACGGAGACCAGACGATCCCGCTGCGCCTGCTCGCCGACCGCCTGAACATCACCGACCGTGTCATCTGGCTCGGCGCCGTCTGGCGCAAGGACCTCGTGGACAGCGTGCTGGCCGGCGCCCGCGGCTTCGTCTCCATGAGCCGCTTCGAAGGAGTGCCAATCTCCGTCCTCGAAGCCCGCCAGCACGGCCTCCCCCTGGTCCTCACCGACATCCCCGGCCACCGCGACGGCGCCGCGACATCCCCGGCCGCCTTCGTCCCCGTCGATGACACCACCGCCTTCGCCCACCATCTCCTCGCCCTGCTCGACGCTCCCCGGCCCCATCAGCCCGACACCAGCACCCTCCACAGCGAATGGGAGCGCTACACCCACGCCTTCCTCGGCATCGTCGCCCCCACCGGCACGCTCCCGCACCAGTCCGTCCTCGACGCCGGAAGGAGCCCAAGCCGGTGAACAGCCGCTTCCAAGACCGCCTGTGCGGCCAGCAGTTCCTCTTTCCCCTGGGGTGGCTTCCGCACTCCAGCGGAGGCGGGCATGAGGAGCGGGAAAAGAATCCGGAATGACTGCATCCTCCTGATAGCGTCGGAAAAGGGCGCCGCATCTGCCCCGGACCGTCCCCGTAGCGCGACCAAGACCACAACAGCCATCCAGGCCACCTTGCGCCGACGCTGCCGACCGACCCCACCGATCCCGAACAGCCCAGCCCTTGCCGCGCCTGAACGGGCCGTCGTACCACCCGCCTGAACCTCCGAGCCGACCACTGAGGAAGCCTGTGCCGACGTTCTCCCACGACCTCTCCCACGCCGCGCAGCTCGCCCTGCTCGAGCGGCTGACGCGGGCCGCACTGACCGAGCACTACGCGCTCGACGGCGCTGCCGTGGCAGTGGAGGTCCAGCAGTACGAGGACAACGCGGTCTGGAGGGTCACTCCGCCGGACCGCGACGGTTCCTTCGTCGCCCGCCTGTCCGTCCGCGACGGACGCCCCGCCCACCAGCAGCGCAGCGAGATGCGCTGGCTGGAGAGCCTGACCGGCGCCCGTACGGTCGCCGTTCCCGATCCCGTCACCACCACCAGCGGCCACTACGTGGTCCCCATCGAGGTCCCCGACCACGACGAACCGGCCACCCTCGCCCTGCTGCACTGGCTCCCCGGCACCGCAGAACCCCCCTACCGGCAGCCCGGCGTCGCGCAGAAGATGGGCACCGCCACCGCCCGCCTGCACGAGCACGCGGCCACGGTGCACCTGCCCGACTTCGACCGGCCGGTCTGGGACGCGCAGACGATCCTCCACCACGGCCACGCCCTCACCGGCCCGGGCGCCCACGAGCAGCTCGGCGCCGACGGCACCGCCGCACTGCGCAAGGTCGCCGAGCTGATCACCCCGGCCCTCGAGGAAGGCGGCCCGACCGACCGGGGCAGGATCCACGGCGACCTGCACCGCGAAAACATGATCGCCCAGCCCGACGGCGGCGTCGGCATCATCGACTTCGACGACTGCGGCACCGGCCACTACCTCCTCGACATCGCCACCGTCCTGTCCTCCGTCCACCGCATCGCGGCCACCGAACCCGGCGCCTACGAAGAATTCGCCCACGCCTACCTGGACGGCTACACCCGGGTACGCCCCCTGCCCGCCGACTTCTCCCGCCTCCTGGAGCCCTACCTGCTCCTGCGCGATGCCTTCATCCTGAACTTCGTCACCGCCGCAGCGCCCGTCAACGCCGACGTCGCCTCCTGGGGACCGCACCGCATCGCCGGCATCCTGGCCAGCATGCAGGCGTACCTGGAAGGACGCCCCTACCCGGGCGCTCTCCACATGCACTGACCGCAGGGAGTCGGCAGCCCCGGACGGCACCGCTCCGGGAAACCGTCGGCCCGGATGAGGTGCGGCCCGCCCCGGCTGCCCGGCCGGGGCGGGACGTGAAGTCCCCGGTCCTACCGGTACCAGTACTTCACGCCGCGGTGGCCGGAGCAGGTGCCGCGGAAGTGGGTGCTGTAGGAGTAGGTGCCGTCCTTGCACTTCGCCGTCGCGCCGCGCGGATGCGGGCTGTTGGCCTTGCACACCCCGGTCGTGTGCCGCGCGCATGTCGCCGCCGCTGCCTCCGACGCCAATGCCACCGGTGCCAGCAGCGCCCCTGCGACGACGACCGCCGTCACAGCCCCCTTCAACCTGGCCAGCATTCAAGAGCCCCTTTCGTAGAACCGGAGACCCGATCATCCGCTGTCGGCCCGTCCTTACGCGGCAGATGCCGGCGCCGGTCGCCAGGCCGTGACGGACGTAGCCGAACGGACACCGGGGGTTCGATCCGCCAGAACATCCGGTCGAGCCCTTGTGATCGATTCCAAGAGCATGGCCCCAAGTGTTCGGCTCGCGAGACCGGGCGGTGCCGCGCCAATGAGCCGTGTGGCCCTAACACCTCCGACGAGCCGTTGCTCGCCCGAGCTTGGCGCCAACTACTGCCGGATAGGACGCTGACGCGAGACTGGGGCGCGGAATACATTGCCGTGAACGGGTTTGTGTTGCCTGTTGTCCACCTGCCGATCAGCTGTGCTCGGACGCCGTGATTGACACCATGCAGTTTGTTTTGTGCGGACGAGACTTCCGGGCAGGGCCAGCGGGACGGAAGGCGCTCAGCTCCGCTTCAGCCAGCGTTCGTTGTATGCAATTGCCCAGAAAGTCAGCGCCGCGCTCTCGCGGTGGCGGTCGCCGAGCTCGCGGAAGATGGTGGCTGCCTGGGTGTGGGCGTCGATGGCCTCTTCGAACCGCCGCACCTTCTGCAGGGCGAGGCCGAGGTTGGTCAGCGCAGCGCCGACGCCGTGGCGGTCGCCGAGCTCGCGGAGGACGGTGGCTGCCTGGGTGTGGGCGTCGATGGCCTCTTCGAACCGCCGAACTTTCCGTAGCGCGAGGCCGAGGTTGTTCAGCACCTGGCTTTCGCGGTGGCGGTCGCCGAGTTCGTGGCACATGACCAGGCCCTGGGTGTGGGCGTCGCTGGCCTCTTCGAACCGCCGAACCTTCTGCAGGGCGAGGCCGAGGTTGGTCAGCGCCGCGCTGGCGCCGTGGCGGTCGCCGAGCTTGCGGAAGATGGTGGCTGCCTGGGTGTGGGCGTCGATGGCCTCTGTGAACCGCCGAACTTCCTGTAGGGCGAGGCCGAGGTTGTTCAGCGCCGCGCTTTCGCGGTGGCGGTTGCCGAGCTTGCGGAAGATGGTGGCTGCCTGGGTGTGGGCGTCGATGGCCTCTTCGAACCGCCGAACTTCCTGCAGCGCGAGGCCGAGGCTGGTCAACACCTGGCTTTCGCGGTGGCGGTCGCCGAGCTTGCGGAAAATGGTGGCTGCCTGGGTGTGGGCGTCGATGGCCTCTTCGAACCGCCGAACTTCCCGCAGGGCGACGCCGAGGTTGTTCAGCACCTGGCCTTCGAGGTGGCGGTCGCCGAGCTCGCGGAAGATGACCAGGCCCTGGGTGTGGGCGTCGATGGCCTCTTCGAACCGCCGAACTTCCTGCAGCGCGAGGCCGAGGCTGGTCAACACCTGGCTTTCGCGGTGGCGGTCGCCGAGCTTGCGGAAGATGGTGGCTGCCTGGGTGTGGGCGTCGATGGCCTCTGTGAACCGCCGAACTTCCTGCAGCGCGAGGCCGAGGTTGGTCAGCGCAGCGCCGGCGCCGTGGCGGTCGCTGACCTCGTGGCAGATGACCAGGTCCTGGGTGTGGGCGTCGATGGCTTCTTCGAACCGCCGAACTTCCCGCAGGGCGACGCCGAGGTTGTTCAGCACAGTGCTTTCGCGGTGGCGGTCGCCGAGCTTGCGGAAGATGGTGGCTGCCTGGGTGTGGGCGTCGATGGCCTCTGCGAACCGCCGCACTTGCCCCAGCACGGTGCCCAGGTTGCCCAGTGCCGTGCCTGCGCCGTGGCGGTCGCCAAGCTTCCGGAACAGGGTCAGGGCGGTGGTGTTGAGGGTGATCCCGTCGTCGAAGTAGCGGCGGTAGTCGAGGTATGCGGCGAGAGCGAAGGCGAGGGAGGTGCTGGTCGTGGGGTGGCCGAAGGCCGGTGCGGCGGTGACGGTGGCGGTCAGGTTGACGTGTTCGGCGTCCAGCCATTCCAGGGCAGCGGCGCGGTTGGCGAATTGAGGGGCGCGGGGGCCGGGAAGGGTATCCAGGTGGGTGTTGGCGGCTTGGGTGGTGTCCTGGTAGTGGGTGAACAGGCGGGTGCGGGCATTGTCACGTTGATCATGGTTTGCATAGGTGTGGCCGTGGTTGTCGGCGTAGAGGCGGACCAGGTCGTGCATGCGCCAGCGGCCCCAGGCCAGGGCGGGTTCGATCAGGTGGGCTTCGGCGAGGTGTTGCAGGAGTTCCTCGGCCTGGTCGGGGCTGGTGCCAGCGAGGTGGGCGGCGGCGTGGGTGGACAGGTCGGGGCCGGGGTTGAGAGGCAGCAGGCGAAACAGCCGTGCCTGGTCGGGGGGGAGGTGCTGGTAGGACAGGTCGAAGGCGGCGCGTACGGCGCGGTCGGGGCGGGCGAGTTTGTCCAGCCGGGTGTGTTCGGCCTGCAGTGCAGTGGCCAGGGACGCGGCGGGCCTGGTGGGGGCGGCGGCCAGGACGGCGGCGGCGATGCGCAGGGCGAGCGGCAGGCCTGCGCACAGGCGGGCGATCGAGGTGGCTGCCTGGGGGGCGTCGGTGACGCGGGTGTCGTGGGGGCCGCGGGCGTGGCGCAGGGCCTGGTCGAGCACGGCGGTGGAGTCGGTTTCGTCGAGGGTGTCGAGGTCGTGGAGGCGGGCGTCGAGGCCGTCGAGGGTGTGACGGGAGGTGACCAGGGCGGCGGTGGTGCCGTCGGTGGGCAGCAGCGGGGCGGCCTGACCGGTGGTGGAGGCGTTGTCGACGACCACCAGGATGCGCCGGTCCTCGCGGGCGTAGGCGGCCAGGACGCTGCGGTACAGCCGTTGCCGGTCCTCCAGTCCGTTGGGGATGTGCTCGCCGGGGATGGCCAGGGCGCGCAGCAGGCCTTCCAGTGCGCGTTCCGGGGAGAGGCGGCGTTCGGGGTCGTAGCCGGCGAGGTCGGTGAACAGCACCCCGCCGGGGAACCAGTCCGGTTGCGTGAGGGCCTGGGTGGCGGTCTGGACGGCGAGTTCGGTCTTGCCGATGCCGGCCAGTCCCGACACCGCGCTCACCAGTACCGTGCGCTGCCGTTCCCCGCCACCTGTGGTGGGGGCCAGGTCCGCCAGCAGTTGCTCGACGTGCCGGTCCCGGCCGGTGAAGGCGGAGGCCGGGGCGGGCAGCCCGGACAACGCCGGGGTGATCGTCGGCGGCAGCTGCACGGTGATGTCCCGGCCCTGGATGACCGCGTGGAAGGAGATCCCGCCGTTGATCGCGTTGTTGGTCGCGCTGCCCTGGCTGGCGTCGCTCATGCCGGTCACCTCGCCGGGTCGGCTGCGCTGTCACCGGTAGCGTCGGTGGGCGGGGGCGGGGGCGTGGTGGTGAAGGTCAGGTGGGAGAAGTCCCGGCCCTGCACGACCGGTCCGTTCTGGGTGCCGCCGCTGACGGTGTTCGTCACCGCCCCGTCCCCGGTGAGCACCAGTTTGGCCTGCTCCTGCCAGGCCGCAAGACGGGTACGGAAGTCCTCGTCCAGTTCGGCCCGGACCGCCAGCGCCGTGCTCAGAGCCTGCGCCCGGCCCTGGTCGCCGGGGTCCTCGGACAAGTGCACCAGTTCTGCCTCTCCGGAACTGCCCGCCAGGCCTTGCCCGCCGCCGTCCCGGCGGAACGGGCGCCGCACCAGCGCGCTCAGCCCCGCCCAGGCCTGTTGGCCCACCTCCCCACCGGCCCCGCCGGCCAGCGCCGCCAGCAGCCCCACCGATACCGGATCCATCCCCCACCATCCTTGCCCTGTGCAATCGGACACTTGCATTCAGTGATGCATGGGGGAGTTGGACGGTTCCCGCCGCACGTCACGCAACGGCGCCTCCGGTCCGTGCAATCGGACCACCTTGCGTACGACCTGCCTGGCTGGCACGGCATGTCGCCAGTTCAGCGGGCTCGGACGATCTCGAGCCCGCTCCGGCGCCGTTCCTTGCGCGCGACGCCGGACGGAGAAGGCGTCCCTCTGTCCACCACCCGCACGGTGCCAGCCGACTCCTGACCACGACGCCGACCGGGCCACTTCTTCCGCTGGAGCCGAGGGAGTGGGACATCCCCCTCGTGCCGCTCGCCACGACCGCGCCGCTGCCAGCACTGTGCTCAGCTCCCGGCTGCGCACCGCCCGTCGTGCAGGCCGGACCCGTATGACGTCTTTGCGCACCAGCAGGCGGCGATACCCGAGCAACTGCTCCTAGTCCGCCAGGACGAGCAGCCCGTACACAAGAAGGCCGGCCCTGCCGATGTCGCCGCGCTGCGCACCGACCTGGAGGCCCTGGAGCTGACCGCCGACCAGCTCAGCCGCCTCGGTCGCGCCGGGCAGCGGCTCACCGCGTTGCGCAAGGTCGCCAATCAGCGTGCGCACCAGGCCGCCGCTGGCAGTGCACTGAGTGCGCAAGGTGTCCCGGCCGCCGATGCGGGCAGCCAGCAGCTCGGCCCCGAGCACGGACCGGGCCGTGGACCGGGCCAGCAGCTGTGACCGGCAGGAGCAGGTTGGTGATCCGTCGTGCCCCTTGGAGCCCTCGAACCGCAAAAAATGCGCCATCATCCTCACCTCCATCGGCTTGATGACCGCCTTAGCCCTCAACGAGCACGGTCTTCCGCCCTACTGGTAACCGTGCATGCACGCCGGTCACGAGGTACCCCTTGTGACCGGCTCGGCCGCACTCTTACTCCAAATTGAGAGGATGCTTGTGGGACGACACAAGCCTGGCAAGCCCCGACGCCGACGTCCCGACGAACTACCCGACAACATCCAGATCAGAGAGACCCGTCCAGGGGAAGGCAAGGCATTCACTGATCTTGTCGCGCTCGCCATGGAAGGGCACGGCGACTTCGACGACCGCGAGACCATGCGCGACGTCATCGATGAAGGCGGCCCGTTCACCAGCCAGTTCGGAGCCGGACGGATCTTGTTCCTGGTCGCCGAACACACACCCACCGCACGCATCGTCGGCATCTCGTCCAGCATCCCGCCCCTGGCCGTCCTTGGAGGCATGGAGCGTAACGGAGCAGACCCCGTAGCCCTGGGAGCTACCGCTATGGCCTACGTCAAGTTCCGTGCCTTGGCCGTCGCAGACGACTACCGCCGTCAGGGCATCGCCTCCGCCCTCCTCACCAAGGCCCTGGCAATCCACCGGGAGCACCGCGCGTTCTTGGCGTACGGGCAGTTCACCGCTGGGGATGCCGCCCTGGCCCGGTTCTATCGGCGCCACGGGTTCACCATCCATGCCCCGGGCGAGCCGGTCATCCTCCCCGGCAGTTCCAGGCACTCCGACGTCGGTGCCTCACCGCTCCCCGGCGAGCAGATGTTCTCGCGCGCGATCTAACCCCCGCCCAGAGCACGTTCGAGTTCGCACCCACGGCGGAGGCGGTGCTGCGCCTGTCGGTCGCACGATGCGCACCGAGTGGATGCGCACCGGTCCCACCGGGGTGCGCACCGCCCGAGGGATATGCCGCGTGGGTCCGCTCCAGGTCGCGCGAGGTCGGCATTGGCGGCACGGACGACACCGAGCAGCTCAAGGCCAAGATCACCACGCTCGAACAGCAGGCGACACAGGCTGACGTTGCAGGTCCTCGCACACGGCTGATCCGCCGGGCCCGGGAAACCGCCGCCGATACCGAGTCCACCGTGTCTGAGGGCACGCTCGCGCCGGCTGAGCAGGAGCTCGTGCACGGGGCGGTCCGGAGCCGCTGACGGTGCGGACCCCTGTCTTCGCCCGGCAGGTGTCCGAGCCGGTCTCGGAGAGCGGGATCCCGAAGGCGTTCCGGTCAGCTGCGGTGGCTGGGAGGTGTGGTTGGTGTCTGCTGGCGGTGCAGGATCGGGACGGACGGCGGGACGGCGGTGCGCGGGGTGGGGGCGGGCTGGTAGGTGATGCCGGTGTCGCGGGTGAAGCGGTTGGCTTCGGCGGCGGAGCCGGTCGTCTTGTGCAGCCAGAACATGTAGGCGACGCTGGCGAGCTGGTCCTCGGTGAGGTGGAGGACCCAGCGTTTGACCAGGTGGTCGCAGCGGGCGGCACGGACCTCATCGGCGAGCCCCTCGGCGAGGGGCTGCTGGAGCCGGTCGGCGAGGCTGACGGCGAGCAGCAGTACTGCCATCTGGGACAGGCACAGCTCGACGCGCCGCCGACCCGGTTCCGCCTCTGCGTGCGTCATCTGCCGTGGGCGGGCACAGGTGTAGAGGAGGAGGTCGTGTCCGGGCGGGGCGAGGCGGGCCGCCCACCTCACCGGTCGGCCCTCCCACGCGGACAGGGCCGCCCGCTCTTCCCGGTCGGCGAGTTCGAGCAGGCCCCGGTCGGCGAGGTTGAGCACCCGCCGTTTCACCGTCATCAGCACCACGTCCACCGCCCAGCTGTGACCCGCGTCCCGCTGGTGCGCCTGTACAGCCCCGAGCAGGTCGAGGACCTTCGCCTCGCCGGCCATGTGCCTCCTCCACGCCCGTGCCCTTTACCGGTAGGGAAACCGGCACCGGCCGGGCGACGTCACGGCCCGGGGAGCGCGAAGGACCTGTTACTCACTTTCGGGTGACGGGCCGTCCGCCCGACGGGCCGGGGCGAGGCGGGGGATGCGGCTGTTGCCGTTCTGCCGCAAGGGTGGTCGGTCTGTCGGGGCGTCAACTTCGTGCATCCGGAACTTAAATGGACGTTACATCCGAGGATTGCGGAAATGCGGGTGAAAAGTAATAAGGCCAATGTTTCCTTCTCAAGTGGCGTGCGGGGTGGTGAAGCTGTGTGTGCGGCCGGTCGGCCGCCACCCGTACACCGCACCGACTCCCACCGGCGGCCGCGAAGGCCGCCCCGGGAGGGTGCCTGCACCGTCAGGGGGACTTCCTTGTCCGTTTCCGCTTCTGTCTCCGCCCGTCGTCTGGCCGCCGCCGCGCTCGCGGCCGGGGCTCTGGTCTCGGTGGCGGCGCTGCCGTCGTCCGCGGCCGACCACCGGGCTCCGCGTGCGAAGGTGGAGATCTCGGCCGTCCAGTACGACTCGCCGGGGCGGGACGACCGCTCCAACCGCTCGCTGAACAAGGAGTGGGTGGAGCTGACCAACACCACCCGTCAGGCGGTCAACCTCGACGGCTGGACGCTCGAGGACGCCTCTGGCCACACCTACACCTTCGACGGCTACCGTCTGGCCGGCCGCGCCACGGTCCGCGTCCACACCGGTGTCGGCCGCGACACCCGTACCGACCTGTACCAGGGCAGCCGCGCCTACGTGTGGAACAACGACCGTGACACCGCGACCCTGAGCAACCACCGCGGCCGTGTCATCGACGAGGAGTCCTGGGGCTACAACCGCCACCACGGCGGCCACCGCCGCTGACCCACCCCGCTGTAGGAGGTGACCGCCCGTCGGTCACCAGCCCGCGAGCTGTGGCCCCGGGCACCGACCAGGTGCCCGGGGCCACAGTTGTGCGTTGATGGCAGGGGCCGGTCGGGGCTTGGCGCTGCGGCTCGTTCCCGGATGCGGCCGGAGCCACGGGGGTCGGCTTGCATGCGTGGGGCGTTGGCGGGTGTTGGTGGTGGGGTGAGGGGCTTCTCCGGAGAGCGATGACACTGGCTCACCGGCCGGAGCCGCTTCCCGCCTGACGGGTGCCTCAGAAGAAAGTTCGGCCGCTGTTCCCGCCCGGCGGGACGCAACGTGGATCGGGCTTTTCTTGCAGGTCAGGGCCGTGTGGCGTGTCTGTATGACGATGGATTTCGCGCTGATCACCGCTGGGCAGATGTACCGCTACCACTTGCGTCAGACCGTCGTCGGCGATGGCCGGCGCCTGGCGCGCACGCCGCTCGACAGGGCTCAGGAGGAGGCCGGTGTCCCGGTCGGCCGATGGATGGGCCGCGGGCTCCCGGCCCTTGGCCTGGCCGCGGGGGACGTCGTCACGGAGGCGCAGCTGCGGAACCTGTTCGGGGAGAGAGGCCGGCACCCGCACGCGGATCTGATCGAGGCCGACCTGCTGGCTGCGGGCACGTCGCCGAAGGCCGCGTGGAAGGCCGGCGCCCTCGGCCGCCGGGTGAAGGTCACGGGCTTCGACCTCGTCTTCCGTTCGCAGCCGACGGTCTACCTGCTGTGGGCGCTGGGTGATGACGCGACCCGGCGGGTGATCGAGGCCGCGCACGAGCGGGCGATCGAGAGGGTGCTGGAGTGGATCGAGGACTAGGGCGTGTCCGATGGGTCGGGTGACACTGCCGCTGGGAACTCGTTCCGTGGGGCATGGGGCGGGGAGATCTTTCGGATGAAGAGTGGGCTCTGCTGGAGCCGCACTTGCCAAGGAATCGTGGGCGGGGTGGACGCTGGCAATGTCACCGTCGCGTGATCAACGGGATCTTGTTCCGGCAGCGGACCGGCCTTCCCTGGCGGGACCTGCCTTCGTGTTTCGGCAGCTGGAAGACGGTTCACGACCGTCATCGACGGTGGTCGGCGGACGGCACGTGGGAGAAAATCCTGCGGGCCGTCCAGACCAACGCCGATGCCGAGGGCCGGATCGACTGGAGCATGGTCAGCGTCGATTCCACGACGTGCCGCGCTCATCAGCACGCGGCTGGCGCCTCCACCCGCGCCCCGAAGATCCCGGGACGGCGCAAGAGCCCGACGCGCCACCGCCCCGATGAAGCACTGGGACGCTCGCGAGGTGGCCTCACAAGCAAGATCCACCTTGCTGGAGAGGGTGGGCGCCGCCCACTCGGGTTCGTGATCACGCCCGGGCAGTGGGGAGATGCACCCCAGATGATCCCCGTGCTGGAAGAGATCCGTGTGCCCCGGCGGGACGGTGGACGACCACGCACCCGGCCCGACCATGTCGGGGGAGATAAGGCGTACTCGTCCCGCCGCAACCGGCGTCACCTGCGCAGACGACAGATCAAGCACACCATCCCCGAACCGAGGGACCAGCGGGCCAATCGTCGGCGCCGCGGCAGCCAAGGCGGCCGGCCCTCAGGTTTCGACAAGACGATCTATCGTCGCCGCAATGAAGTCGAGCGGACCATCAACCGGCTCAAGAACTTCCGAGCCGTCGCGACACGCTTCGACAAGCGGGCGTATGTCTTCCACGGAACGGTCACCGTGGCTGCCATCCGGCTATGGCTCCGTCCGCAGTGAGACGTCCCGTTCAGAGTGCCTCGGCGTCCGGGTAGTGGTGGCGCAGGTCGCTGAGTACGCGTTCGTCGACAGCCCTGACATCCCACGAGGAGCTGTCGAACTCGGTCAGAACCACCATCAGTTCATCCCCAGCGAACCCACGTGCTTCGGCGTCGATCAGCTGTAGGAAGGGGGTCGTCAACGACAACAGCGTCAACGTGTCCATCCCCACGTCAGCGGACCTTCTCTCCATCTCGGCACAGCGAGGGTCAACGATCTCGTCGAATTCGACGCGCCAGGTCAGGTCCAGGCCGAAGCTGCCGAGGCGAACCAGTAGCTCAGCCAGGGTCACGTAGTGCTCTCCGTGCCAGGCACGAAACCTGATCCCCTTCATCTCCGCCTCTACTGCGGCTATATCGCGCGACATGTGGCCCCCTCCGTCCAGCGAACACTAGGCCACATCCTGATCAGCTCACACGACCCATCGGACACGGCCTAGGTGGCGGTGATCCGCTTCGGCAAGAACGGCGTCTACCAGGTCCGGCCGCCCGGCGGTCTGGTCGCCGCCCGCTTCCGCCACTACGAGGCCCGGTCGGGCATGCCGCTGCTCCATGACCATCTGTGGCTGTCGGTGAAGGGGCAGCGTCCAGGCGGGAAGTGGGGATCGGTCCATTCGGAGGTCATGTTCGAGAACACAGTCGCCGCGTCCGCGCTCTACAACGAGATCGTGATGGCTGAGGTGTGTGAGGCGCTGGGGCTGGCCTCCGAGCCGCGCACCGTCACCGCCGGGCGCCGCCCGGTGATGGAGATCGCCGGGGTGCCGCACGAGTTGATCCGCTGGACCTCACGGCGCAGCGACCAGATAGCCGCCTGCCGGGCCGACCTGGAGCACGAGTACGTCACCGCCGTCGACGACGACGGCAACCTGAAATTCGCGCCCGAGGTTTCCGAGCAGGCCCGCGCCAAGCTGAACCGGATGGCGGCGAGGATGACCCGCCCGCCCAAGCAGCAGACCCGGCCGCTCGCGCAGCTGCGCGCGTGGTGGAAGACGAGCGCGATCCTCACCTCCGGGGTGACCGTCGACGCCATCGACTCCCTCCTCGAGCGCGCCCGTGCCACGGCGGCGGCGATCCGGGCCCGGGTCGCCGCCGTGGTCGACGTCGCCCTGGCGGCCGTCGACGTCACCGCGATGGTGTTCGTGATGAACAAGGACGGCTCTTTCCACCGCCGGCACCTGCTCGCCGAAGCCCGCCGTCACCTCGCCCTCGTCCTGCGCGGCCGCCGCCGCGCACCAGGCCTGGACGAGAAGATCGTGAACGCCGCCATCGCCACGCACTGCCTGGACATCACCGAGCCGAAGACACTGCGCGGCCGCATGCCGGCCTACCGCCTCTACACCGCCCGCTGGCCCCTGACCGACCCGCCCGCCCGCCGCCCACCGGACGCCGAACCCAAGGCCGGCCACCGGCCCCCGGCCGGCCCCGGCGACCCGGACATGCCCCGCCTGCCCCTGGAGCCGGGGGAGTGGGACATCCCGCGCGTCCCGCTGCTCCACCAGCGTGCGGTCATCTACTCCACCGTTCTCACCGCCCGGCTGCGCGCCGCACCGGCCGCGCCCTGTACGACGTCGTGGCGCACCAGCAGGCGGCGATGCCCGAGCAACTCCTCATCCCGTTCCCGGACGCCAACGAAGACGCCGACTCCGAGCCCCGGCCGGCACTCGACATGACGGCGCTGCGGGCCCTGCGGGAGTCCCGCACCGACGTGGAAGCCCTCGATCTCACAGCCGAGCGGCTGCGCCATCTCGGGGCCGCCTTCACCGCGGCGGCCGACCGGGCCCGCGCCACCATGGACCGCTACGCGCACCGGGACGATGCCGATGGCGCGCATCCGGTGCGCGAGGACGACCAGCAGGCGCACCGCCCGCAGGAGTCCGGACCGCACCGCGGCCGGGAGGCCGGCCACTGAGTGGACCCGGTGCGCGCGCCCGATGCGGTGCATCGCACCGGCGGCGCTGATGATGCACCGCATCCACTCCATTCGGTGGAACCCACCAGCCGGGAGTGGACGACACCGTGCTCGGCATCCACTCCACCGAGTGGAGTCCACCGGCCGGGAGTGCACGACATTGCCGGGACGATGCCGTGCATCCACCCGGCGCACTCCCGCTGCATTTCCCCTTGACCTCGGCCCGTGTCAAGGGGAAGTGTGCCGCCCCACCCGGCCCGCTCCACCGCCCGAGTCCACTCGATGCGCACCACTCCCGCACCAGTGCGCACCCACCCGCACGGTGGTGCGGTCACCGGTGCAGAGCCACCACAGTCGCCACCACCGCACGGGCCTGCTCCACCTGTTCATCGCGCAGTGTCTGCAGAGCCCGGACGACGTCCGTCGGTGCGTTGGCGAGGACCTGGCCGACGAAGTGCGCGATGGTGCGGGCGATCCCCGGCGCCGCAGCCTCGGGGACATGCCTGGCCCACTCCCTGATCGCCATCAGGTAGATGACGCCGACCTCGTCCAGGACGAAGGAGTCGGCGCAGGGCTCGGTGTCGTCGGACAACGCGGTCACGGGGAAGACGACCAGTTCCGCGATGACCGGCAGCAGTCCCGGCAACTGCTCCACCTCGGGCGCGAGCCGCGCCACCGTGGCGTCGTCTCCGGCCTCCACCGCCAGGACGTAGTCGAAGCCGAGCTGGACCAGGTGCGGGGGCAGCGAGGGAACGATGGGGAACACAGGTAGCTCCTGACGTACGGGCGCCGTGCCGATCACGGCGACGTCCCAGCAGCCTCGGCCCGCCAACCTGTGGACAGAGGACAGAGAACTCTCCCCTCCGACCGAATGGGACGAATCAGGGCCGCAAGGATCAAACCCGGCCCCCCCCCCTTGACCAGCGTGGTTGGCCCGACCACGAACCCGACCATGCCCCCTTGTCCAGTTCTGCTACCGCCCCGACCGCCGTCGCATTTCCCCTTGACCGCGCCTGCTACCGGCCGCCGTCAGACCGCGGACAAGGGGGTCCCCTGCACGCTGCTCCCTCGATCACCGCCCGCCCAGGGGCGGTCCGAAGCGAAGGAGCCATCACGATGACCACGCACCGACCACCGACAGGCACCCGGCGCGCCCGTCCCGACCATGAGCCCGACCAGGACTGGGCAAGCCGCCCAGGCGTCCTGCGGTGCGCACTTGGGACGCCACTGTGGAACCCACTTTGGAGCCCGACGCCCGGCGACACAGAAAACCCGCAGGTCACCACGCGGGTACGGTCGCGCGCCGCGTCGCCACAACCCTCCTCTCTCCTCCTGAACTTGTGGGTGATGTCTGTGGGGGAGGAGATCATCGGGTCCGGGGGCCGGATGCCCTCTGCTGCCGGGCACGGCCGGCGCCCGGCGGGTGGCCGCGAGCGGCAGACGACGGGGAGGGAGCGGGGCTGATGGCGGTCAAGCGTGAGGAGAACCCGGCGGGATCGTCGAACAACCTGCGCGGCGACGTGCTGCGTGTGCTGGGAGTGCTGAAGGTCGCCACGGTCGAACAGATCCAGCAGATCGCGGCACCGCACCTGAGCTACCGCCACACCGACAAGCCGACGCCCTCGAAGCGGAAGCAGGCCCGCACCGCCTCGCACACGGGCGCGCTGTCCGATCTGCGCAAGCACGGTCTGGCGGAGAACGGCGGGCAGATTCCGGGCGGGGACAGGCTGCGCAACCTCACCCCGATGGGATTGAAGGCCGCCTCCTACGAGCTGGGGCGGCCGGTGGGGGAGATGGGCAACCCGGCCCGTGGCGCGGGCCGCACCGGTGCTTCCCATCCGATGGTGGTCAATGAGGCCGTGCTCGCCCTGCTGCGGCCGAAGCCGGACCTGGCCCGGCTCGCCAGTGAGCCGACCGACGTCCTCGCTGCCGCGCAGGCCGCGGTCGACGCGCCGGACGGGTTGGGCACCATCGCCTCCTACGCGACCGAGGTGGCGCTGCCCGCGACGGGCACCTGGTCCAACCCCGGCAGGGGCGGCGCCCAGGCGGACATCGTCATCACCGCGCCCGAGGACGGGGTGCCGCTGCTGTTCGTGGAGATCGACAACTGCCACGAGTCCGCCCACGAGCTCGCGGGCAAGGTCGACAAGTACAGACGGTTCTTCCAGCGGAAGGTCAAGGACACCGACGGGCGCGAAAAGCCGATGTGGCGCACCCGCTGGCCGATGCAGTGGGACAGCGATGACCCCCTCCCGCCCCTGCTGTTCGTGTTCAACCGGATCGGGGAACGCAACCCGGACTGCACGATCCCGCGCCTGGCTGAGATCACCTACCACTACTGGCGTGGGTTCCCGGCGAGCGGCGGTGGCTACCACACCTACGAGCGCCAGATGCCGATCGTGGCCACCTCGCTGGACCTGCTGTGCGAACACGGCCCGGCCGGGCGGATCTTCTGGCGCTTCGGCCGCGGGCCCTGGAGCCGGGAGTCGTTCCAGCCGCTCCTGGACGCGATCGGCAACCCCCGCCAGGTCGCGGTCGAAGCCGCGCGGGAAGCCCGCTGGAAAGCCGAACAGGAGGCGTACCGGGCCGAACAGCGCCGTCGGGCTGCCCAGGAGGCTGCCGAGCGGGAAGCCCGCCGCCCCGTCTGCGCCGGCTGCGGGGCGAAGTTCACCGACGAACGCTGGAAGGCCGCCGAACCCGGCCACTGGGGCGATCCGCGCGATACCCACCCGCAGCTGTGCGACGCGTGCAAGGAGCGGGTGGTCGAGACTCAGCGCCAGGCAGAAAGAGATGAGCGAGAGCGCCTGGAGCAGGGGCAGGAGCCGCCCGCGCCGAAGGCCGGCGGCTGGCTCGGGCGCTGGCGCAGCTGACCCGGGCAAGCTCTCGTTGCCGGTGGCGACTGTGAGACATACCGACCTTGCATTTCAATCTGTCTGGTGTTTAAGGGAGTTGAGGGACTGGCTACAGCTCGGTGCATCCGGACGACGACATTTCTTTTGCAGCTCACTGTGCCCATATGTGGCGTATGTCCCCTTAGTGAGGGGTGGCGCAAGGTGGCGCTTCTGGTGGGTTTGGCGAGAGTGCATATGCACATGGCGTGCGCCCGGCACACTTCCGTAGCGGACGGATCGTAGTGGATCCGTCACAAGCTGTTCTGTCCGATCGCCTCGGGGAATCGTCCGGGCGGGACGCCTCTCTGCACCAGCGACCCTCGTAAGGAGGCATCGCACACGCCCGTGTGCTGATACGACGATGTCTGCATCCCTCTTTCATGACATCAGCGCCCAGTACGTGGCTTCGGTCATGTTCGCGCTCACGGTGCTCGCCGCTGGCACGCTGCGGGCGGCCTGGCGGCGCCGCAGCCGCCGGCAGGGCCAGGAAACGACCCCTGCCCTGAACAACGAACCCCTGGAGTCAGCCGTACCCGAACATGATCTCTGCGTGCCGACGCCGACGCACGAGCCGAGAACGTCGTCCGAAGGACGACGTCAGGTGTCGTCATGAAGACGACACAGAGTCCAGACGGCACCAACAGCCCCAAGAAGCACCACAACCGAGCACGGGCTTGGGCCATGCTGACGGAGAAGACGCCAGGTGCTCGCCGGCTCCCGAGCTCCGACGGCGACTCCCCGGGCCGCTTGATGGACGTCGCCCGTAACTACGACCGCATCTGCCAGCGGGCCGAAGGCCTCCTGCGGCCTGACGCCACAGAATCCGAGATCCTGGCCACCCTCCTGGCCATCCGCATGCTCCGGGAAAAGCTCGACCACGACGAACTGAAGCTCACCACCTTGGCGCGCACGAAGCGGATCACCTGGGCACACATCGCCGAATGGCAGGAGCTCAGCGGCCGCCAAGCAGCCGAACGACGACACCTCCAGCTCGGACGCGCCTACACACGCCCCGACGGCACCGTGCCTGCCACACAGAGCGAACGAGTGGAGTACGCCCGTGCCCTCCGCAGCCGCCGCGCCGAACGCCAGTGGGCGCTGAGCAACGCTGCGCGGATCCGGCGCGTCGCTGGGCAACTGGCTGCCGTCGAAGACCTGCAACAGCGCGTGGACGGCTCTCACGAGGCCCGGATCATGCATGCCATCCGCCATGGCAAGGAGGCGCCACCGCAGAATCCGTCGCGGGAGCCGCTCGTGTGGCCCAAGGCCCTTCGGGAGTGTGTCGCCGAGGACGAGCGCTTCCGCAGGTCCCAGCCGCCCCCAGTTGACGATGGCCTGCACGATCCCCAATGGCAGCGCCAGCAGCAGGAGGCCGACATCGTGCACCGCCTCTTGGGCCTGATCGGCTACGCCGCCAATCCCAGAAACATAGAACTGGCCGAGCTGCCGGATCTGGCCGATGCGATCCACGACCTCTACGACGACGCTCAACAGGCAGCAAAAAGCCGCCGCTGAAACAGAACACGATCGAGCCCGGCCGCTGGCTCGCACGCTTGCACACCTGACCCGCACAAGCCCAGGCGGCCCTGGACAAGCCCATATTGTCGGTGAAAGCCGCGAGGCGCTGGAGGGCATGCGCAGCGACGATGAGCAGCTGCTGCGTGGCCGGATCTACGGAGCCGGCCACCACCATCCCGGCCCGAAGCCGGGACGGCGCTACGCCGAACTGGTCGGCGGGCCGCTGGACGGACTGCTGCTCGACATCACCGGCTGGAGGCCGGAGGAGATCGGCGACGGTGTCTCCCTGTTCACCGGGCTCGGGCAGTTCGGCCCCAGCGGGCGGGCGCTGTACGATCCGTCGGCGATCCGGCCCGATGGGACTGGGGCGGCGACAGCCCCTGACGGCCTGCCGCTCGGTTGGGTGAAGACACAGCAGCGGCGGAACAACGGAGTAGGGCCTGACCTGGGGCAGCGGGTGCCGTCCTTCAGCACCTGACCGTGAAGCCGCGGCGGTGACACCGCCCGGTCGTGCGGGGCGGGTCAGTGCGGCCGGGTCTGGGTGACGCGCCAGAGCCGGCGGGGGAGTTCGCCCTCCTCGAAGGCGTGCACCTGGTCCAGATGCCAGCCGTCGACGAGAGGGCGGTCGAAGAAGTGCACGGCGAAGCCGCCGTGCTGGAAGATGTCGTCCCCGCAGGCGGTGCCGGTGCCGTAGTGGGCGTCGCCGGTGTGCCGGACGGTGTAGACGAAGGTGCCGCCGGGCCGCAGCACCCGGGCGACCTCGCCGACCAGGGCGTGGATCTCCTTGGTGGACAGCGCCATGCACAGCAGCATGTGCGCGAACACCGCGTCGACGGACGCCTCCGGTAGCGGGAGGGCCTCCCGGACGTCGTGCACGGCCGTGGTCACGCAGCCGTTCAGCCCCCGGGCGCGTGCGGCGTGGCGCAGCTGGTCAAGTCCGGTCGCGGAGAAGTCGGTGGCCTGAACGCTGAAGCCCCGGGCCGCGAGGTACAGGGCGTCGCGGCCGTGGCCGGCGCCGAGTTCGAGCACGTCCCGGGCCCCGGCGGCACGGAAGACGCTGGCGGCGTGGACCGCGGGCTCGGACGGCTCTTTGCCGTACATGCCGGGGTGGGCGGCATAGGTGTGCTGCCAGTGCGCCCGCTGGACACCGGCCAGGTCTCGCCCGTCGTCCGTCACGGTCCTCATCCTCCCGATACCTGGCGCATGGGCGGAGCCTCTGCGCGCCTGCGCCTTCGATTATCCAGGATTCTTTGAATTCAGGATGTCATGTACTGTCGTGGGGTGCTGACCGTTGCTTCCGACATCGACGTACTGGCCCGCTTCGGCCGCGCGCTCGCCGACCCGATCCGCTGCCGGATCCTGCTCGCCCTGCGCCAGGCGTCGGCATATCCGGCCGACCTCGCCGACGCGCTTGGTGTCTCCCGTACCCGGCTGTCGAACCACCTGGCCTGCCTGCGGGACTGCGGCCTGGTCGTGACCGCCCCGGACGGGCGCCGTACCCGCTACGAGCTCGCCGACGAACGCCTCGGCCACGCCCTGGACCACCTGCTCGCTGCCGTGGTCGCGGTCGAGTCGGACAAGACCTGCCAGGACGCTGGCACGAAGGACTGCTGCTGATGATGATGACCGCGATATCGCTCGGCCCGTCCCCGTCCCGCCGTGAAGCGCTCACCCGCCGGATACGGCTGCTGGTCGCCGCGACCATCACCTACAACGTCATCGAGGCGATCGTCGCCCTCACCGCCGGCACCCTGGCGTCCTCCACGGCCCTCGTCGGGTTCGGGCTGGACTCGGTCATCGAGGTGTCCTCCGCCGCCGCGGTCGCCTGGCAGTTCTCCGCCTGCGAGTACGCGGTCCGTGAGGCGCGGGAGAAGACCACCCTGCGGATCATCGCTCTCTCCTTCTTCGCGCTCGCCGCCTATGTCGGCGTCGACGCCGTGCGCGCGCTGGCCGGGAGCGCCGACGCCGACCGCTCGATCCCCGGCATCGTGCTGGCCGCCCTCTCTCTGGCGGTCATGCCGTTCCTGTCCGCCGCCCAGCGCAGGGCCGGACGGGAACTCGGCTCCGCGAGCGCGGTCGCCGACTCCAAGCAGACCTTGCTGTGCACCTACCTCTCCGCCGTCCTGCTGGCCGGTCTGATCCTCAACGCCGTACTCGGCTGGTCCTGGGCCGACCCGATCGCCGCCCTCGTGATCGCCGTCATCGCCGTCAAGGAGGGGCGTGATGCCTGGCAGGGCAAGGGCTGCTGCGCACCTGCCGCCCACCCGGCCGCCGGCACCCGAGCCCCTGGACCGAGTCTGGACTCGGAGGATGCGTGCGGGTGCGGCCCGGGCTGTTCCTGCTGTTCGTGAACATCTCGTTGTGATCCCGCTCCGCTGGTGCCCGGGCCGTTGATACTGGCCGGGCGATTGCGGGCGGGGGCAGAGGTGGAGTGGACGATCTGGGCGGGGCTGGCCGCCGGGTTGCTGATCTCGACGGTGACCGCGCCGGTCGGTGTGTCCGGGGCGGTCTTCCTCCTGCCGGTCCAGCTGAGCGTCCTGGATGTGCCCAGCCCTGCGGTCACGCCGACGAACCTGCTGTTCAACGTGGTGGCTGGGCCCGGCGCTCTGTGGCGCTACCGCCGCAACGGCGCCCTGCGCGGCACGCTGGCCCGCCGTCTGGTCGTCTGGACGCTGCCCGGCGTCGCCGCCGGTGCAGCCGTGCGCGTGTTCGTCCTGCCGGGGCCGGACGTCTTCCGGCTGCTGATCGCGGCCCTGCTCCTGCCGCTCGGGCTGTGGTTGTGCATCCGAACGCGGCACCCGGTCGGCAAAGGGGCGTCGGCCGAAGCCGCCGCATCACCGTCTCCCACCGCGTTGTCCGTCCTGGCCTTGGGTGTCGGGGTGGTGGGTGGCATCTACGGGATCGGCGGCGGTTCTCTGCTCGGGCCGATCCTCGCCGCCCGTGGTCTGCCCTTGGCCCTCATCGCACCGGCCACGCTCGCCGCGACGTTCACCACTTCCGTCGCCGGCGCGGCCGTGTACACCGCACTGGCGCTGGTGAGCACCGGACCCGTCGCCCCCAACTGGTGGATCGGCCTGGCCTGCGGCCTCGGCGGTCTCATCGGCGGCTACCTCGGCGCCCGGCTCCAGCCCCACCTGCCGGAGACAGCACTCCGACTCCTACTCGGCACCCTGGCCACCGCCCTCGGCGCCCTCTACGCCGCCCAGACGCTGACCTGACACGACGCCACCCGGGGCGACGCCACGGAGCGGCCGGGATGCTGAGATCGGCGAACGGACCATGGACAGGGAGCAGTTCATGCGCACTATGGACAAGGTCGAAACCTGTCATATTTCGGTCATTCGCTGTTGAGCCTCCACGGGCTGTCGTCCAGCGCCATGTCGATCACGAGCGGTCACGTCGCTCGCTGGAACAGTGCTCCTGATCCTCGGTGGGGCACGTCTACGATCCGGACGAACTCGAAGCCGTGGCGCAGGTAGTACGTGTGCAGTCCGGCGTTGTCCTTCCAGGCGTCCAGTCGAAGTAGCGTCTTGCCTGCCTCGGCGCTGTGCTGTGCAGCCCAGGTCAGGAGTTCGGAGCCAATGCCCTGTCCGGCTGTCGAGCGGCTGACCGCCAGGCGGTGCACGTACAGGGCGGTATCGGGTCGGTCGTTTTCCTGCCAGAACTCGGGGTCCGCGTAGTCGTCTACCTGGATCGTCGCGACAGCCAGACCGTCGCGGAAGGCGAGAAAGCACGCTCTGCGGTCGATGGCCTGCTCGATCTCGGCTCGTTCGGGCGGGTACTGCCACTGGCCGATGCCCCGGGACGCGAGCCAGTTCGAAGCGTCGTCGAGCAGTGCCTCGACCAGGTGGAGTTCGTGCTGGCCGGCCGGACGTACGTCCAGGCGGGTCATGGTGTGCCCGCGGTGTCGTGCGCCGACGTCAGGCAGGTCAGTGCGGTGGCCAGGTCGTCGCAGAGGTCGTGGGGGCTTTCCAGTCCGATGTGGAAGCGGACGAGCCGCGGGGCGTCGGTGGGGGCGGCCAGGGCGCGCAAGTGGTGGGGGACGGCGGGCATGACCAGGCTCTCGAACCCGCCCCAGCTCGTGCCGAGACCGAACAGGGAGAGGCTGTCGATGAACCCGGTGAACGCCGCTTCGCTGCACGGGGCCAGCTCGACGGTGAACGGGCCTGCGGCGCCGGAGAACTGGGTCTGCCACAGCTTGTAGCCGGGGTCGGTGTCGAGGGCGGGGAACAGGACGCGCTGAACGCCGGGCTGGGACGTGAGCCACTGCGCGACGGTGAGGGCTGAGCGCTGGTGGTGTTCCATGCGCACGGCCAGGGTGCGCAGTCCGCGCAGGGTGAGCCAGCAGGTGTCCGGGGCGGCATGGGTGCCGCTGCGGTCGCAGTACGCGCGCACGCCGGCCAGGGCGTCGAGGGTGCCGGTGATGAGTCCGAGCAGGAGATCGGAGTGGCCGTTGATGAACTTGGTCGCGGCGTGGATGGAGATGTCGATCCCGAGCGCGTGCGCGTCGAAGAAGACCGGTGTTCCCCAGGTCGCGTCGCAGGCGACGGGCACGCCGCGGTCGTGGGCCGCCGCGCTGATGGCGGGCACGTCCCACATCTCCATGGTCAGCGAGGCGGGCGTCTCGACGAACACCAGGCTCGTGCTCTCGCGCAGCAGGGGCGCGATGTCGGTGTCGTGGGCGAAGTACTCCACATCGGTGCCCGACGGGATCAGGACGTTGTCGCAGAAGACCCGCGTGGGCCCGTACACACCGGCGCCGACGAGGAGGTGGCGGCCGGGTCCGGCGTGCGCGGCGAGCACGGCAGTGATCGCCGCAAGTCCGCTGCTGGTCGCGATACACGTCTCGGTGTGGGCAATCTGGGCCATGGCGCGCTGCAGTTCGAACGTGGTCGAGGTGCCGGATCTGCCGTAGCGCGGGCCGTCGAAGACCAGCCCGCCCTGTGCCTGCTTGTAGGCGTCGTACGAGGCGAACACGGTGGTCGAGGTGCGCACCAGCGGAGGGCTCACCGCATTCGCGGCGATCGCAGTCTGTCGGCCGGCGTGAATCAGCAGCGTCTCGGTATCCATCAGATCGTCCTTTGGTGATCAGTGACAGGGCAGTTGTCGACTGGCCGTGGCGTGGGCGTCCACAGGGCCGACGGCGCGGTCTGGCCGTCCGGGTGGGCGGACGGCCTGCGGGGTCGGTCAGCGGTTGCCCAGCTGCTGGGCGGGGGCCGGGGCGGCGTCGAGGCTGGCGTCCTGCGGCTGCGGGGCGGTCTCGGCGTCGGGTGCGGTGGGTTCGGGCAGGTTGCGGAAGAGGAGCCAGCTCAGCAGGGGCATCACGACGAGAGGGGCCAGGGCCGTCTGCAGGGACGTGGCGTCGGCGAGGGAGCCGATGACGGGGCTGGCCAGGCCGCCGATGCTGACGGTCAGGCCGAGGGTGATCCCGCTGGCGGTGCCGACCCGGGAGGGCAGGTAGTCCTGACCGAGCGTGACCTGCAGCGAGAACGGCACGTACAGGCAGACCGAGGTCAGGGCCACGAACAGGTAGATGGCCGGGCCCGGCACCCACACCACGCCCGCGATGGCCGCGGCCGTGATTAGGTACGCCCAGCGCGTGACCGTCACCCGGTCCCAGCGGCTCGCCAGGTTTCCGCCCACCACCGAGCCGACCGCACTGCCGCAGTAGAGCACGGTCAGGGCCACGGTGCCGACGACCTCGCTGCCGCCCAGGCGCTGGCGGACGTACAGCGCGATGAAGGTGCTCAGTCCGACGAACGCGATCGACCGGAAGACCACGGCCAGGGACAGCTTCACGAAGGAGGCGACGTCGTCGTTCCCGGCCGGCAGCGCGGTCACGGTGCCGCCGACTTCCTTCTGCTGCAGGGCACGCACCACGGGCAGGCACAGCACGGTACCGACGAGGGCCGGCAGCACCAGCAGCGGCGTCCAGCTCAAGCCCCCGGGGGCCACCACGGCGGTGACCATGAGCGGGGCCAGCGCGAAGCCGATGTTCCCGCCGCTGGAGAACCAGCCCATGGCCCGGTGACTGCCCTGGCTGGCGAGGCGGGCGACGCGCGCGGATTCCGGATGGTAGGCGGCCACGCCGATGCCCGAGATCGCGACGAACACGAGCGTAAGCGTGTACGAGCCGCCCAGCCCGCTCAAGGCGATGCCGACACCGCCGAGCAGGGTGCTGACGGGCAGCAGCCAGGGCATCGCCCAGTGGTCGGTGAGCGCGCCGAACACCGGCTGCGCCACCGAGGACAGCAGCGAGGCGGCCAGCACGATGCCCGAGGCGACCGCATAGGTGTAATCGCGTTCGGCGATGAAGAACGGCACCAGGGCCGCCACGGCGCCTTGGTAGATGTCGACGCAGGCGTGGCCCACGGACAGCAGGGTGATCGAGGTGTTCCTTCGCATACCGTCATGCTGCGGACCCACCGCCGTGTCCCGCTTCCGATAAACTGCCACATGATGACGGAAGTCCGCCACGAGTCCGTGGCCCCCACCCGCACCCAGTGGCTGGCGTCCGGCGAGGCGATCGACGCCCACCGGCACGACGACCACCAGATCATCTATGCCGGGCGCGGGGTGCTGGCCATCACGACCAGCGAGGGATCGTGGGTGGCCCCGGGCACCCGGGCGATCTGGGTGCCCGCCAGCACCGTGCACGCCCACCGCGCCTACGGCGAACTCGACCTGCACCTGGTGGGGCTGCCCGCCGCCGAGAACCCGCTCAGCCTGGCCGCGCCCACCGTGCTGGCCGTCGGCCCGCTGCTGCGCGAGCTGATCATCGCCTACACGCACGGCGAGGCCGACGGCAGCGGGGAGCGGGCGCGGCTGCGCGCGGTCCTCCTCGACCAGCTGCGGGCCTCCCCCCAGCAGCCGCTGCACCTGCCCACCCCCACCACGCCGGTGCTGCGCGCGCTGTGCGGGATTCTGCAGGCCGACCCGGGCGACGGCCGGACCCTCGCCGAGCTCGGCCGCGAGGTCGGGGCGAGCGACCGTACCCTGTCCCGGCTCTTCCGCAGTGACCTCGGCATAACGTTTCCGCAGTGGCGCACCCAGCTGCGCCTGCACCGCGCGCTGGTCCTGCTGACCGAGGGCACCGCGGTGACGGCGGTCGCGCATCAGTGCGGCTGGTCCTCCGCGAGCGCCTTCATCGACGTCTTCCGCCGTACCTTCGGCCACACCCCCGGCTCCCACCCCACGGACTGACGCCGCCGGCGGGCGGGGTCCGGAGGGTGACCCGTGCGGCGGGCCGGGCCGGGTTCCTTCCGGTGGCCGGGCCGGTGTTGCAAGAATCCGCGGCAGGAGGCCGATCGCATGCACGAAACCGCACCCGCAGTGTCCGCCGGGTCCCGGGTGTCGCTGGACGAGCTCGATCTCGCGCTGGTCACCGCCCTTCAGGTGGCGCCCCGTGCGCCCTGGAGCCAGCTGGCGGGCCCGCTCGGGGTGGACGCGGCGACGCTCTCGCGGCGCTGGGCGCGGCTGCGGGAGGCGGGCATCGCCTGGGTGACCTGCTATCCGGCCGCCGGGCAGGTGGGCTACGCGGCTCTGGCGTTGATCGAGGTGTCCTGCGTGCCGCAGGCCCGCGAGGAACTGGCGCAGACGATCGCCCGACATCCGCAGGCGCTGGGCGTGGAAGTGGTGTCCGGTTCGTGTGATCTGCTGCTGACGGTCGCCACCGGCAGCATGGAGCTGATGTCCTCCTACGTTCTGGCGCTGGGCCGCATCGCCTCGGTGACCGCCACCCGTACCCACCTGGTGCAGCATCTCAACCGGGAGGGCAGCCGGTGGCGCTTCGACTCCCTCTCCCGTGGCCAGCAGCGTGATCTGGCCGAGCCCGGCGGCGGCGCGGCGGGCGGCAGGGCGGCCGTGCTCACCGGCGAGGAGCGCCGTCTGATGCTCGCGCTCGGGCCGGACGGCCGTCGTCCCGTCGCCGCGCTCGCCGCCGAGCTGGGCCGCCCCGAGTCGAGCGTCCGGCGCGCCCTGGGCACGTTGCTGCACGGGGACAGCAAGGCGGTGCTGCGCTGTGAGGCCGCCCTCCCGCACGCGGGCTGGCACGGCACGGCGACACTGTGGATGAGCGTGGCGCCCGCCGAACTCGCCCTCGCCGCCGAGGAGATGGCGCAGCTGAAAGAGACCCGCCTGGCGGCGTCGACGGCCTCGGAGGCCAACCTGCTGAGCGTGGTGTGGCTGCACGCGCTGGACGACCTGGCCCGCTACGAGGCCCGGGTGGCGGCCCTGATCCCCTCCATGCGGGTGCTCAACCGGGTGGTCACGCTGCGCTGGGTCAAGCGCATGGGACGTCTGCTGTCCGAGGACGGGCGCAGCGTCGCCAGCGTGCCGATGGACCTGTGGCAGCCGATCCCCTGAACCACCACTCTCAGGTGTGACGCATTCCCGCATACAGATCAGGAATCTGGCGGATCCGTGCAGTTTTCGGGGGTCGTGGCGGCGTGAACGGATGCTGACGGCGTTCGAGCACGTCATGTCCTCGCACCGCGAGCCGGGCCGGAAGGATCCCCCATGTCTCCCACCACCTCCACTGACCTCGTCTACCTCAGCGCCGCCGAGGCCCAGCGTCTGTTCACTGCCCGGGAGCTGTCCCCGGTGGAGCTGATGCGGGCCGTCATCGAGCGGACCGAGACGATGGAACCGCGGATCAACGCCTTCACTGAGCGTCTCTTCGACCAGGCCCTGGAGCAGGCCCGGCACGCCGAGGACCGCTACCTCGGCCGCAGCGGTCTTCAGCCGCGCCCGTTGGAGGGCATCCCGGTCGCCACGAAGGAGAAGCACGCGATCAAGGGCCGGCTGCTGACCGAGGGCTCCCTCCTCAACGAGAACAACATCGCCGCCGAGAACGCCCCCGTCATCGACCGCATCGTGGAGGCGGGCGGCATCGTCCACGCCCGTACCACCACGCCCGAGTTCTCCGCCGCCACGTTCACGCACTCCCGCCTGTGGGGCATCACCCGCAACCCCTGGAACCCCGAGTTCACCCCGGGCGGCTCCTCGGGCGGCGCGGGCGCCAGCCTCGCGGCCGGTACCTCCCTGCTGGCGTCGGCCTCCGACATCGGTGGCTCCACCCGGATCCCGTCCGCGTTCACCGGCACCGTCGGCTTCAAGGCCCCCTACGGCCGCAACCCCGGCATGGGTCCGCTCGCGGCCGACCACTACCGGGGCGACGGCCCCATGGGCCGCACCGTCGACGACGTGATCGCCTTGCAGAACGTGCTGGTCGGCCCCCACCCTGCGGACCCCAACTCGATCCGCCCCAAGCTGACCCTGCCCGCCACCTACGAGGACGTCTCCGGCATGCGCCTGGCGCTGTGCATCCGGCTCGGTGAGTACGACGTCCACCCGGAGATCGAGGCCAACACCCGAGCCGCCGCCCGGGTGCTGGCCGACGCGGGCGCCGTGGTCGAGGAGATCACGTTGCCCTGGACGAGGCAGGACCTGCTGACCGCGGTCGCCGGCCACTACTCCACGATCTTCGGGGCGGCGCTCCTGGAAATCCCCGAGGAGTACCGCGACCGGCTCAGCCCCAACACGGTCGCCTTCGTGGAGCTGATGCACAGCTTCCGCGACCGGGTCAGTTACCTCGACGCGCTGCGCGTGGAGAACCGTCTCCAGCGTCAACTCGCGACCGCTCTGGAGGGGTTCGACGCTCTGCTGTGCCCCACCACCGCGATCCCCGGCTGGCACGCAGGCGACGACCTCACAGGGGAGAAGGTCGTGGTGGGCGGCGAGGAGGTGGCCGACACCCTGTGGGCCGCCATGACCCTGCCGTTCAACATCAACAACCGCTGCCCCGTCCTCAACGTGCCCTCGGGCAGGTCGAGCTGGGGCGTCCCCACCGGCCTGCAGATCGTCGGGCACACCTACGACGACCCCACGGTCTTCCGCGTCGGCAAGGCACTGGAGACCCTGCGCCCCTGGTCGTATACGGCCCTCCGACAGCACCAGTCCTGACCCCCGCACCACCAGACCCCCGGCGGTGCGGGCGGCTTCGCACGCGTCGCAGAACATGAGTGCAAGGAGGCACCATGCCCAACCTGGCGGAATTCCTGGCGGACACCGCACATTGCCATCCCGAGCAGCCCGCACTGCGGCTGGGCACCACGGTCACCAGCTACGCCGAACTCGATCGGCTCAGCGCGCAGACCGCCACACTGCTGCGCACGCAAGGGCTGCGGGACGGCGAGCGGGTCGCCTTGATGCTGCCGAACGTGCCCGAGTTCGTCGTCCTCTACTACGGCATCCTGCGCGCAGGCGGGATCGTGGTGCCGATGAACCCGCTGCTCAAGGCGCGGGAGACCGAGTACCAGCTGCGTGACTCCGGGGCTGTGCTCCTCGCCGAGTGGCACCTGGCCCCCGGCGAGGGCGCCCAGGGCGCGGCCGCCGCCGGTGTCCGCCGGCTCGTGATCGAGCCCGCCGCCTTCGCCTCCCTGCTGGCCGGGCAGGAGCCGCGCCACGAGATCGCCGACACGACCGGCGACGACGTCGCCGTGCTGCTCTACACTTCGGGCACCACCGGCGTCCCCAAAGGCGCAGCCCTCACCCACTCGGGACTGCGTCACAACATCGAGGTCACCGCCGTCGAGGTACAGCAGGCGACACCACTGGACGTCATCGTGGGCTGCCTGCCGCTGTTCCACATCTTCGGGCAGGTCTGCACGATGAACGCCGCGGTGCGCAGCGGCGCCTCGCTCACCCTCATCCCCCGCTTCGACGCACAGACGGTGCTCGACGCAATCGCCCGCGATCGGGCAACCGTCTTCCAGGGCGTGCCCACGATGTACGCGGCCCTGCTCCAGTCCCCGCACGCCGCGGATACCGACGTATCCACTCTGCGCATGTGCATCTCGGGCGGCGCCTCGCTGCCGGTGGAGGTCCTGCACGGCTTCGAACGACGCTTCGGCTGCATGGTGCTGGAGGGCTTCGGCATGTCGGAGACCAGTCCGGTCGTCACCTTCAACCACCCCCACCGGCCACGCAAGGCCGGCTCCATCGGCACCCCCATCCGCGACGTCGAGGTGCGCCTGCTCGACGACGACGGCCAGGACGTGACGCCGGGCGGAGTCGGCGAACTGGCGGTGCGCGGACCGAACCTGATGAAGGGTTACTGGAACCGCTCCCAGGACACCGCCGCCGCCATCCCCGACGGCTGGCTGCGGACCGGCGACCTCGCCCTGCAGGACGAGGACGGCTACCTTTACATCGTCGACCGCAAGAAGGACATGATCATCCGTGGCGGCTACAACATCTACCCGCGCGAGATCGAGGAGGTCCTGCACGAGCATCCCGCTGTGGCCCTCGCCGCTGTCCTTGGCGTGCCCGACGGACGGCTGGGCGAGGAAGTGGTAGCGGCCGTCGTCTTGCGTCCGGGCGCCTCGGCCACCACCGATGAACTTCAGCGGTTCGTCAAAGAGCGGGTGGCCGCCTACAAGTACCCGCGCCACGTGTGGCTGGTGGATGCGCTGCCGATGGGGCCGAGCGGCAAGATCCTCAAGCGGGAGATCTCAGCACCGGCTGACTGACAGGCTTTCTTGGTGCTCCGGGACGCCTGCGAGCCGTCGGAAGACGCCAATGAGGTATCTGTCCTGGGGAATCTGCCCGCAGTCCTGACGAGAAGGCCGGGTCCACGGCCTGGTCGCCGCTCTCGTACAGGGCCGCGGACTCTACCGAAACCCGTCGTCGGACGGAGCGAGGTGCCCGGACGGTGGACAAGACCCGGATGGCGCTGGGGACGGCCGCGTCGGCAACCGGACTCCGCGGGACGGGTGCGACTGGTGTGACTGGTGGCTCTGGCCCCGCGGCGCGACCCGGCGGCGGCAGCGAAGCGCCACTTCGGCCGCCCCCCGGGGTGCCGGACCTGGGCAGCAGGCCGGTCGTGGACCGGCACAACCAGTTCATGGCGTATTTGCTTCATTGCCTGGCAGGTTCTCGGAAGCACGATGCATCGCCCGCTGAAGACGATGGCGATGTGTCAGAAGACAGATCGATCAAGCCGCTTGCGGAGCTGACCGGCAAGATCCCACCCCGCAGCGGCGGGGACATCCGCCTGCGCTCCGGCGGGAGTCAGACGGGGTCGGACCTGGTCCGCTCCCGGGTCGCGCTGTGGGTGCGCCTGAAGTCCGTGGCACCGGGTGACCGGCTGCCGGACGCCGGCGTCCTCGCGGAGGAACTCGGGATCGGTGAGATCACCGTGCGCCGCGCACTGGAGGGGATGTGCCAGGACGGCCTGCTCGACCGGCGGCGCGGCCGCTCCGGCGGCACCTTCGTCGCCCCGGACTGGGACACCGTCGTCGCCCTGATGCACGACGCCGAGGAGGCCGCCGTACTGGACTCCTTCCACCTGCTGCTGGAGTGCGGACTGGTGGCGCACGGTGCGGGCGAGGTCCAGGACGGCTCCCTCGAAGGGCTGCGGTCGCTGGTCGCGGAGCTGGACCTGGCCGAGGACCCGGCCCGGCTGGTCGAACTGGAGACCCGCTTCCATCTCGACCTCGCCGAGCTGCTCGGCGGCGCCGGGATCCGCGAGTTCGCCGCCGATCTCCTCGGCCGGCAGTGCCTGCTGCTGCCCCCGCCCGACCCGGCGGTGGTACGGGCCCGCAACCGCTGCCACGCCGACCTGCTCACCGAACTCGGCCGGGGCGCGATGGACCCGGCCGTCCGGGCCGTGAAGGAACACCAGCGGGCCCGCCCGAGCTGACGCCCGGCCCCCCTCGCCCGGCCCCCCTCGCCGGGCCCCTCACGCTGAGCTTCCGGCCGTCGGGGGTGGGCCGACAAGGTGGCAAGAGCGTGCTCGAGATGCTGCGAGGCGACGTCGAAGGTCTCGATGAGGACCGGCCACCGCAGCGCTGCTGCGGAGCACGGCAGAGGCATTGCTGTGCAGCGCCGGGCTCCGAGACGATGGGTGCCGGCCCCGTCTGGAAGCGTGTCGACGGGACCCTCGCGTTGAACCGCCTCATCCTGACGACAGCGCATACGTGTCTTCCCGGTGCTGCCGGCCGCTGCCCATGGGCAAGGTCACCACCCTCCGTGCCATCCCGCCGGGATCGAGCGCGGGGCGAGGTCCGGTGCGGGCCCTCCGTCCGTCATGAAGTCGAAGTCGCATCCCCTGTCTGCCTGCGTGATGTGCTCGTTGACGAGTCGGAGGTAGCCCCGTGGTCGCGGGCTCTGTCTGGTCGACGGCGCCCGGCGCAGGAACTCCTCGTCCGGGATGTCTACGGCCAGCCGGCGATGTTCTACGTCGAGCACCACCGGATCGCCGGTGCGGAGCTTGCTCAGCGGCCCGCCGGCGGCTGCCTCCGGAGCGACGTGCACGGCCACCGTGCCGAACGCCGTTCCGCTCATGCGGGCATCCGAGACGCGCACCATGTCGGTGACACCCTGTCTCAGCAGCTTCTCGGGCAGAGGAAGCGCTCCCCACTCCGGCATGCCGGGGCCCCCGATCGGGCCTGCGTTGCGCAGCACCAGAACGGTGTCGGGCGTGACGTCGAGGTCCGGGTCGTCGATGCGGTGACTGAGTTCGTGATGGTCGTCGAAGACCAGCGCCGGTCCTCGGTGCCGCAGCAGTTCGGGAGTGGCGGCGCTGGTCTTGATCAGTGCGCCGTCCGGGGCCAGGTTGCCCCTCAGGACGGCGATTCCACCGGAGGGCGCGAACGGCTCGTCGAGTGTGGACAGGACCGCGTCTTCGACCGGCGCGGGACGGGTTCCGGCGGCGAGCGACGCGCTGGTCACGGTGAGCGCGCTCGTGTCGAGCAGCGGGGAGAGCCGGTCCAGGACGGCCGGGATGCCGCCGACCGCGTTGAGCCGCACGAAGAGCTCTTCGCCGCTCGGCCGCAGGTTGGTGATCAGCGGTGTGCGTGCGGCGATCTCGTCGAACCGGTCCAGGGACAGCTCCACACCGGCCCGCCGCGCGATCGCGAGCAGGTGCACCACGGCGTTCGTAGAGCCACCGATGGCCATCAGGGTCGTGATCGCGTTGTCGAAGGCTGCCGGTGTGAGGATCTGTGAGGGGCGGGGGCCGTTGCGGGCCAGGGCCACGGCGCGCTCGCCGGTCGCCTCGCCGAAGGCATGGCGTCGGGCGTGCGTGGCGGGCACGGTCGCACTGCCGGGCAGCGCCATGCCCAGTGCCTCGGTGAGCGCCGCCATGGTGGACGCCGTGCCCAGCTCCGGACAGTGCCCGGCCGACGGCACGGACGCCGCTTCGAGTTCGTCGAAGTCCGATCGGCTCATGCGCCCGGCCCGCAGTTCGTCCACGTAGCTCCACAGGTCGGTGCCGACACCGAGTTCCCGGCCTCGGAAGACAGCCGGGTCCGCAGGTCCCGAGGGCAGAGCGATGGCCGGCACGTCGGCGCCGGCCGCCCCCATGAGCTGTGCCGGCATGGTCTTGTCGCACCCGCCGAGCAGCACCACCGCATCGATCGGGTACGCACGGATCGACTCCTCGACCTCCATCGCCACGAGGTTGCGGTACAGCATCGTCGTCGGCTTCATCAGGGCCTCGCCCAGACTCATCGTCGAGAGCTCGACGGCGATGCCCCCGGCCCGGGCCACTCCGCGGCGCACGGCGTCGGTCACTCCGCGCAGGTGAAAGTTGCAGCTGACGAGGTCCGACCACGAGTTGCAGATGCCGATCACCGGGCGCCCGTCGAGGACGTGTCTGCTAAGGCCCGTCGCTGCAAGCGATGAACGGTGCAGGAACCCGGCCAGGTCGTCACGGACGAACCATTGCTGGCTGCGCATCAAGTGGGCCCTCGCTCTCGAGTCGGTGCCCGCATGGGGCCAGGTTGATTTCGATCTCGCGGTTGCCGCAGCAGCATGACGAGCGGACCAATCGTTCGTCAACGGTTAACCGTCAACCGATTGCATTGCGCGGTGCTGCTGCGACAGACTGGCCGCCCCTTGTCCACCTGATGAAGGAGAGCCCGTATGCCCCCGGCACGGCGAGTCTCACGACCGGAGGCGCTGGGCGATCAGGTCGTCGCCATGCTGCGGTCCGACATCCTCAGCGGTGCCCTCCCCGTGGACGACGTGCTGGTCGAGGCCGCACTCGCGCAGTCGTTCGGCGTCAGCCGCGGTCCGGTCCGAGACGCCTTGCGCACGCTCGCCGCAGAAGGCCTGATCGCTCCGGCCGGCCGCAGCTTTCGCGTCGTAGGTCTCGACGAGCAGGACCTGCGGGACCTTTTCGCACTGCGAGCACTGCTCGAGGTCTCCGCCGCCCAGTGGTCCGCGGTCGTCGATCCGGACGGGTTCAAGGACGCCGCCGACTCGGCGCTGGAGGACATGCGACGCGCCGAGGCCGCCGCCGACCCGGCGGCGTTCGCTCAGGCAGACCTGGCGTTCCACTCCGCGTTCTTCACATCCTGCGGCAATCGCCGGCTGCTGGCGGTGTGGGAGCAGCATGTACCGACGTTCGCCGAGCTGTTCCGGCTGACCACCGCGCTGGACGAGCCACTGGCCTGCTCCATCGAGTGGCACCGCCAGATGCTCGACACGATGCGCACGGGCGACCCCGAGGCGATCGCCGCACAGGCCCGCAAACTCGTGTCGGGCGGCGAGGAACAAATCATCGATGCCCTGCTCCGGACACGCGAAGTCCGCGCCACCCGGGAGAACACGTGACCAGCCCGCCACCCCGGTCCGGCGGACGACTGACCGTCGTCGTCGCTGACCCCTGTCTCGGCTGGCTGCGCGAGCAGTTCGAAGCCGCCCTGCCCGCCGGGACCACCGTCCGCTGGCCCGACGCCACCGATCCAGACGCCGTCACGGCGACACTCGGCGACGCCGATGTCCTCGTGTCGGGCACCTGCCCAGCCACAATGGCCGCCGCCGGCAAACGGCTGCGGCTCGTGCACGCGGCGGGCGCGGGTGTCGACGACATCGACGTCGAGGCGCTTCCGCCCGGCACGCTCGTGGCAAACACCTTCCACCACGAGGAGGCGATCGCCGAGTACGTCGTCGCCGCCACGATCCTCCTCAGACGGGGCTTCCTGCGACAGGACAAGGCGCTGCGCCTCGGCACCTGGGAGGCGCCGACGTACCCCGGCCTCCTGGGCGAGGCCACCGTCGGTTTCGTCGGCTTCGGGCACATCGGCACGGCCGCCTGGCAGCGCCTCCGGTCCTTCGGTGCGCGCGGCGTGGCCGTCACCCGGCGCGGCGGCGTCGACGCCGTGACCGAACAGCTGGCCTGGTCCGGGGACATGGACGACCTGAGCGTCCTGCTGGAGGTCTCGGACGTGGTCGTCGTCTCCGTACCGCTGACCGCCGACACCACCTCACTGATCGGAGCGACGGAGCTGGGGCGAATGGGCGAGTCGGCCGTGCTGGTGAATGTGGGCCGGGGCCCGGTCGTCAACGAGGACGCGCTGTATGCCGCCCTGCGCGACGGGGTGATCGGCGGCGCCGCCCTCGACGTGTGGTACGACTACCCGGCGGACGGGCAGACGGGGCAACCCAGTCGGCTTCCCTTCCACGAGCTGCCCAATACGCTGATGACCCCGCACTCCTCCGGACTCGCCCGGCAGACCTTCGTCCGTCGCGCGGAGGACATCACCGCCAATATCCGACGGCTCGCGGCGGGGCAGAGGCTCAGCAACATCGTGGCGGTGGCCCGATGAGCAAGCCGGACACGACCGTCGCCGGCCGTGCACGTCCCCGTCACCTGTTCGGGGCGCAACTTCGTCGCCCTGGACGCCTTCGACGTCCAGGGCAGGTTCTGGCGCGTCCTCCTCGCATAAGACCTCGACCACGAGAACGCACGGTTTCTGCGCGTGGCGCACCGGCGACCTTGCCCGAGGACGAGGACGGCTCCCTGCGTCGTCGACCGCGCGAAGGACTTCGTCATCCGCGGCGGCTGCAACGTCCACCCGCGCTAGACCGGGGAGGTCCTGCACGGGCATTGCGCCGCCGCCCTCGGGGTGTCCGTCGAACGCCCGGTGAGGAGGAAGCGTCAGTCACGGCCGTCGTGCGTGCGGGAGACTCGGCCACCGCGGAAGAACTTCAGCGGTTCCTCAACGAGGATGTGGCCGCCTCCAAGAACCCGGGCCATGTGTGGCTGGTGGATGCGCTGCCCATGGGAGCGGGCGGCAAGATCTTCGAACAGGAGGTCTCGGCGCCTACTGGCTGACACGCGTTCTTGCTGCTCCCAGGTCTCTCCGTGAGGAGGGTCCGCAGTATCCGACTGCGTCCGGCGAGGGACAGCGGATCCGGCGCCGGGATCACTCCTTCCGCCTGTACGTCGCCGACTCGGGTGCGTGCCGAGTACACCAATCTGCGCGCCGGGGGGACTGTCCGCAGGTCACTGTGGCGCCGGTCGCAGTGCCACCCTTCCCCCTTGCCGAGTTCTGCTCATCGCCGCGAGCCGTCCTCGTGGACATGCCTGGCATCGTGGATGCCGCCGCACGCACGGGCGGCGGACACTACAGCGCGGGACGGATGATCAGGATGACGACGCTGCTGGGCTCGTCCGCTGGGTTGGTGAGCTGGTGTTCGCGGTCGGCGGGCATATGGGCCGTGTCACCGGTCCGCAACGTGATCGGCTCGTCGGAACCGCTGCTGATCGTCACGGCCCCTGCCGTCACGTGCAGGATCTCGGTGGTGCCGGGACGGTGCGGAGCGAAACGGGCGGTGCTCGTCCGGGCCGGAAGGGTGTAGCGGATGAGTTCGGCTCCGGCGGTGGGACGGGCAATCAGGGTGCGCACGACCCCGGTCTCCTGATCGGTGAACGTCTGCGCGTCGCCCGCCCGCTGCACCGATACCTCCTGCCGCGCCTGCACGAGGGCGTCAACGGTGGTCCCGAGGCTGGTCGCGATGGCGATCGCGTTGGCCAGGGAGGTGTTCAGTCCACTGCGCTCGATACGCGAGAGCGTGCCGATGGACACCCCGCAGGCCGCAGCCAGCTGCTCCAGTGTGATCCCTGCCTCGGCCCGGCGAGCCCGCATCGCGATGCCGAACTGGCTGACCTGCCCCGATGTCATGACTGTGACTCCTTCCACGCTTTCAGATTTCAGGATACGCAAAAAAGTTTGTATATGCTGCCGACATGCTGTTCCTTCTCGCGCTCCTGCCGATCCTGCTCGTGATCGCCGCGCTGCTGCTGCGCCAGTCCTCGACGCGTGCCGCCCTCGCCGGTATCGGTACGGGCGCGGTCGTCGGGGTGTTCTGGTTCGGATTCGACGGCGGCGAGGCGTGGTCGGTGCTCACGCAGTGGTGGCCGATCATCCTTGAGGTGCTGCTGATCATCTGCGGCGGGATCGCGTTCGCCGAGGCGAGCCGCCGCACCGGCGCACAGGAAGTCCTGGCGCGATGGCTGCGCGAGAACCTCGGCACAGGGGTCGTGCCGGTCCTCGCGATCGTGCACGGCGTGACGCCGCTGGCCGAGTCGCTCACCGGGTTCGGGATCGGCATGGCCATCGGTGTGCCGCTGCTGTACGGGCTGGGGATCGGCGGCCGCAAGGCGGCCACGACCGGGCTGCTGGGGTTGTGCATCGTGCCCTGGGGATCCATGGGCCCGGGCACCCTGATCGCATCCCACCTGGCCGGTGTCGACTTCGACGCGCTGGGGGCGGCCTCCGCAGCGATCAGCCTGACCGTGTTCCTGGGAACCGGGATAGCTGCCGCGCTCATCGTCGCCGTCCCCGGCGAGAGACTGCGCGGTGTGCTGTTCGCCAGCTGCTCGGCCCTCGTGCTGTGGGGCGGCGTGTGGGGCGCGAACCTCCTGTTCGGCACCGCGCCGGCCGGCGCGGTCGGCGCGGCCCTGGTGCTGGTGATGCACCTGGTGCTGCGCCGGGCCCGCGGCAACCGGATCACCCTGCCCGCCGAGGTGCGCAGGGCCGGAGCAGCGCACGTCGTACTCCTCGGCGGCGTCCTGAGCGTCGCGATCACCGTCCGCGCCCTCGGCCTGGCCAGCAGCGGCTGGCACTACCTGGCCTCCCCGGCACTCTGGCTGGCCATCGCGACCCTCGTCGCGCTCCGCCACCACGGCGGCGAGCGCCGCGCCACCATACGCGCCGCCGCCCGGTCCTGGACCCACGTCGGCCCGGCGACAGGACTGTTCGTGCTCCTCGGGGCCGTGATGTCGGTCTCGGGCATGTCCGCGCAGATCGCCTCCACCCTCACCCATCTCGGCTCCAGCTACCTCGCCCTGACCCCGGTCCTCGGCGGACTGGGCGGATTCCTCGCCGGCTCCAACAGCGGGGCCAACGCGATGTTCGCCGGACCCCAAGCCGCCGCGGCCACAACCCTGGGAGCCCCGGTGCTCGCCGTCACGGCGATGCAGAACGTCTCCGGCTCGATGCTCATCATGGCCTCACCCGCACGGGTTGAGTTCGCCACCCGCCTGTGCGACGACGCCCCCGACAAGACCCCGATCCTGCGGACGGTTCTGGCCATCAACACCACGATCGTCGCGGTACTCGCCCTCCTCAGCGCGCTGTTCATACCGACCAGTTGACCCGCACGGGCACCACGATCCGGAAGCCCCACCCAACCAGTCCCGGCACACAACGAGCTGACCAACGCGTTTCGCGAACCATGCCGCCCACGGCAGCGGCCTGGGCGACCGCATGCCCCTCGGTCAGGAACCGATTCACCCCGCGCGGACGCCACCCGTGCCAGGACAAGCACCGCACCTGCCCGGTTTTCTCCCGCCGGTGACGGCGGGAGAAAACCGGGCAGGCGGCCGTCAGGACCGGCAGGTGACGTCGCGGGCCGGAAGACGACCCGTGGTGAGGTAGGCGTTGACGGTGCGGGTGACGCAGGCGGGGGCGTCGGGCATGCCGTAGATGACGTGGCCGCGGCCGTCTTGGACCTGGACCAGGCGTGAGCCGTGCAGGGCGCGGTGCATGGCCAGGCCCTCGGACAGCGGGGTCTGGGAGTCCCACTGGTTCTGGACGACCAGGGCACCCACCTTGTTGTCGACGCGGGTCGCCGCCTCGGATCCCTTCGGCCAGAACGCGCACGGCGTGATGTTGGCGGTGAAGTCGCCGTAGAGCGGGTTGCGGGCCTTGTCGCGGATCGCGTCGAGGCGGTAGCGGACGGGGTTGCGGGGCCAGGAGGCGGAGTTGTCGCCGCACATGACGGCCAGATTGAGGGCGATGGCGTTGTCGTCCACGGGGTCCGCCTTGCCGCCGGTCGGGGCCGGGTCCGGGCGCGTGGTGGGGGACGTGCGCAGGTCCGACAGTTCGCGGGCGGCCTGGTAGGGGGCGTTGGAGAAGTCGGCCCGCAGCCAGTCGCGGATGTCGTCGCCAGTGACGGCGGCACCCTGGTGGGCCTCGTCGGCTCCGCGGTAGCGGATCGGCGTCCGGTTGGCGCGGGCGACCTGCTGCCAGAAGGCGGCACGGACCTTCTCCGGGGTGCCGCCGAGGTGGTAGGTACCGTCCCGGCGGGCGATCAGGCGGCTCCAGTCCCGGAACGCGGGTTCGGCTCCGGTGGCCATGGCCAGGTTGGTGTGGCGTCCGAAGCGGTTCGGGTCCACGGCGCTGTCGAGCACCATACGGTCGCTGTGGCCGGGGAAGAGCTGGGTGTAGACGGCGCCGAGGTAGGTGCCGTAGGACCAGCCGAGGTAGGAGATCTTCTTCTCGCCCAGCACGGCGCGGATGACGTCCATGTCTCGGGCGGTGTTGCGGGTGGTGATGTACGGCAGCCGGGCGCGCTCGCGGGCGATGCACCGGGCGGCCGTGTCCCGGGCGCGGGCGGTGTCCTTCGCGAAGGTGGCCGCACGGTACGGATGCAGGGCGGGGCTCGCCTCGTCCTGAGTGAGGCCGCAGTGCAGGGGGCTGCTGGCACCGAGGCCACGCGGGTCGAAGCCGACGAGGTCGTAGCGGTCCCGGACGCTCTTGGCCAGGGCGTCCTGCATGGCCACCGGGTCGTCCAGAGCGAGGTCCCCGGGGCCGCCGGGGTTGGACAGCAGGACGCCATGGCGCTTGCCGGGCACGCTGGTGCGCAGCCGGGAGATCTTCAGAGCCAGAGTGCGACCGCGGGGGTGCGCGTAGTCGAGGGGCACGGTGACGGTGGCGCACTGGTAGGAGGCCGGGTAGCGGTCGGGGCTTCCGCAGCGGTGCCAAGCGGGGCGCTGATCGTAGTAGCGGGCGAGGACCGAGGGGCGACCGGAGGCCGCCGCGGTCGGTGCTCCCTGGGAGACGGGTACGCACAGGGTGGCGAGCAGGGCGGCCGCTGCGAGAGAGGCCTTGTGTACGGGGCGCATGGACGACGTCTTTCGGAGGAGAGCCGGTGACGACGTCCACTCTTCGCGCACCGCACCGGACGCGCCTCGGCCGAAAGGTCATCACCTCGCCCGGGCCTTATCTGAGTTCTCAGCCATTCGGCCAGACCTCGCCCAGCCGGGCTCCTCGCGCCGCAGACCCTCCTCGACACCGTGTTCGTCGTGGACAACGGACACGCTCGAACCCTGTCCATCGCCTGCTGGCGTACTCCCGCACGGTCAGCAGGCGGCCCGGGCGGTGCGACCGGTGCGGTACGGCCGCGTCGCCGCAAGGCGAGAGCCCAGCCGCGCTGCGCGACCGGGCCCTGAAGTGGTCTGCGGGGTTCTCGACTGTCTGCTGAGCGTCTTGCCGAACCGCCCGGCTGTCATCACCCGCACGGGTGACGCCCGCTCACGCCGCGGCGGCCTCCTTCTCCTGCTGACGAGCTTTCACCAGGGCGGCGAGCGGGGGAGCGCTGCCCGCGGCCGACGTTGCGCAGCTGCTCCCGGTCGACCTCGGGGTGCGCGTCGATCACCGCGTCGACGGATGCGGTGGTGGACATCGGCACGTCGACCACTCCGGCCCGGGAGGTGCCGAACCGCACCTCCCGCCATTGCGTGGGCGTGATCTATCTCAGGGTCCGCATGTGGTCGAACTCGACTCGCCTCACCCGGAGATGAGCGGCGTATGTTGGCCGCGGACCCGGTGGACACGGGCAGGACATCGACGTCGCGTCCGACGATTTCGGCGAAGCGGGCGCGCACCGGCCGCGGCGGTGACGGCTTGGACGCTCTCGGGCGAGGCGTCGGCGGTGTTGTCGCTGGTGAATATCCGCTGGGGTGCGGTGGAGGCGATGACGCTGATGGTCAGGGGTGTCTCTCAGCTGATGATCGGGGAGGCGATGACGACGGTGACGTCGGCCGCCTCCGGTCCGGTGCGGTAGACGTGCGGGGCGTCGCCCGCGAAGGCGAGCAGGTCGCCGGAGCGCAGGTCGGTGGGTGCCTCGGAGGGGCCGGCGGTGAGACGGCCGGAGGAGACGAGCAGGTGCTCGATGGTGCCGGTGGCGTGCGGTACGCCGTCCAGATGCGTACCCGGCGGCATGCGCAGCCGCCAGATCTCCAGGCTGTTGCCGCTGCTGATCCGGCGCAGCAGCTCGCGTCCGACCTCGCCGTCGGCCAGGTCCGTGCCGGCCACGAACACCGGCCCCGGGTCGGTGTCCCGGGCCAGAAGGTCGGTCAGCGGGATCCGCAGGGCGACCGCGAGCGCGTCGAGGGTCTCGATGGTCGGGTTGCCCCGCCCGGCCTCCAGCTGCGACAACGTCGCCTTGCTCAGGCCAGCCCGGCGGGCCAGCTCGGCACTGCTCATGCCGCGCTGCTCACGGCGCCGGCTGATCTGCGCCCCGACCGCGATCGCCGTACTGCTGGCGGGCCGGCGCTCCCCGGTCGGCGGCGTCATGAGCGCTCCCGGTGGGCGGCGCTGTAGGAGACGCGGATCCGGCCCTTCTTGACCTTCAGGGCCGGCAGCGCGACGTCGGCGAGGTCACCGAGGCTGCGCACGTGCGTCCCCCCACACGGCGCCGAGTGCAGGCCGGACAGATGCACGATGCGTCGCCCATCGGTGTCGTTGTCCCAGGTCACCGGCAAGTCCTGCGCGATGGCCTCGGCGACGTCCGCCCGCAGGGCCTCGGTGGCCTCCTCCCGGCCCTCCGGCGTGTCCAGGCGAGCGTCGGGCGTCGGCGCGGTGAACTCGATCCGGGCCTGGCCGGGGAAGTGGTTGTTCGCGGCCAGCACCCACCCCTGCGCCCGCCCGGCCGCCTCGATCAGGTGACCGGCGGTGTGCAGCGCGGCATGCGCCGTCCGCAGCGGAAGGTCGATGCGGACCTCGACGGGCTGTCCGACGGAGAAGATCGGCAGCGCGGCCTCCCCCTCGGCCACGGCCACGACAAGACCGGATTCGTGGTCGCGCACGGGGGTGATCGCGTGGCCGTCCACCCACCCGCGGTCGGCCGGCTGGCCCCCGCCCTGCGGATGGAACAGGCAGCGCTCCACCGCCACCCACGGCGCACCGTCGCGCTCGCCGACGGCGGCCACCTCGGTATGGGCCTGCTCCTCGTACGTGTCCGCGTAGTAGGCGGGGATCTGCATGACACCCTCACTCGATAATATTGATGAACTCTGAGTTCACTATAACGAACGATTGCGAGTGATGCATCTAGCCGATCCGACACCGAACCCCAAGGGTCCGAGAACGAGCAATGAGAGTTCGCGAGACCGATATGCCATGAAAAGCCCAGGAATAGGCACTTACGACGGCTGCGGCTGGCGGCAGGGCCCGGGACGACGAGGCCTCCAGGACCCCAAGGGGGTTCCTGGAGGTTCAGCTCCCGTCCGACGCTCGGATCCTCCAGCTCGACCTTCAGCTGCCGGACTCCTTGCGCAACGGCTTCGCCGGAACGTTGGAGAGGGTGGCGGCAGCCGACACCGACCGTGTCGCCGTACGGCAGCAGTGCATGGACCGGGCCATCCCCAAGTTCGTGGGCATCCCCGTCCCGGCCGCGCCCTGCTGGACGACAGCCCATGCAGATGTGCAACGCCGCCGCGCTCTACGCCTACCGTGGCCCGCGGGGACAACTTCGCCCTCGCCGCCCCGCTCCGGCCTGGTCCGAGGAACTGCGCCACCGCTGACCGGACGCACGGACAGCCAGCGAGGTGTGACTGGGTGCGCCAGATGGACAACGTCGACGCCCGTTTCCTGGCGTCCGGCCTGCCGCCCGGACCGCTCGTGCCGTCTTGGTCGGGGCCGACCAAGACCCGACCATGCCTCCCGCCGTGCCGTGTCCAGCCCCGACCACGGCTGGTCAGTGCACCGCTGGCGCCTGCAGAGAGCGCGAGTCGGCTGGTGGCTTCTCGTGTTGCCCTTCTGGGCGTCCCTCCTGGTGCCTCTCGTGGTGCTCCTCCTGGTGCCTCTCGTGTTGCTTCGGCCGGTTGGCCGACGGTGTTCGGATGCGCGGCTGACCAGGTCGACAAGGGGTGGATATGCGCTGGCCTGGTGGCTGACTACTTCGCTACGGAGGGTCTGCGGGCGAAGCGCAGTACAGACCTGTGCCGTGTCTGCGGCGGCCGTGCGTCAGGTCTGCCGATGCCCGGACTCCGTCCAGCTCACTCGCTGGCCGGGGTCGTGGACGGGGCGCCATACGGGTGCGGAGGGCCGTGCTGGAGCAGGTCGGCCAGTGGTGCCGCGAGGACGGGGACGTCGTACGGGAAGCGGGCCAGCAGCCCGACCGCGGCGCGCAGGGCGCGGATCCGATTCTCGGCGCCGGCCGGGCCGGTGCCGTCCAGGACGAACAGGAGGCGGGGGAAGAGTGGGTAGCGCCGCCTCCACTCCTCGACCGCCGGTTTCTGGAGGGTCGGCCGGCGCCCCGGGACCACAGGCACGTAGCGGTGGAGGCGCTCGTACGCGGTGAGCTTGGCGGCGAGGCGTTCGGGGCCCATGGTGGCCCGGTCGACTTCCACGAACGCCCGCAGCATCGACCCGTTGTCGCCGTCGACGGGACCGCGCCGGTAGTACAGGAGCGCGTCGGGGATGACGGCCTCGCCGCTCCCGATCGGGTGGTGCACCTCGGGGATCCAGTCCAGTGGCTCGCACACATCGCCGCGGCGGCGGGCGTCCTCGAGGAAGACGAGCGCCGTCTCCGTCACGGTCAGCGTGTGGCCGGCCTTCAGCCGCACGGCGGTCGGATCAGACACCGTCCTGGAGGGTCGCCGCCCGCGCAGCTCGGGCCACTCCGAGGCGAGCTGCACGCAGTACGCGGTCGGGAACCACACCCGGGTCCGCCCGGCCTGCGGCAGGGTGATGCGGTCGACCAGCCCCTCCTCCCGCAGCCGGGCCAGCCGCCGCCGGGTCTGCTCGATACGCACCTCGGGGGCGATCACCCGGTGCAGCTGTCCGGTGGTCGCCATCCGGTACTGCGCCAGCACCCCCAGCGCCAGCCGGTTCCTGCTGCCCACGTCCACGCCGATCATCACGGATCCGCTCGCCTCGCTGCCGGTGCGGCACCGGCCTGCCCGGCACCGCGCGTACCGGTCACAGCAGCAGCCGGCCCCGACCGGAACCCCGACCACGAAGGGCCGACCACGGTCACGAAGCGACAACACCTCCGTGGACCAGGCCCACATCCCCGCCGACAACCCGTCCGACAACCGCCCGCGCCCTCTGCCGCGCCCATCAGTGAATCCACAGGTCACCACGCTGGCCCTGCCGTGGTCGGGAGGCGGACATCCCCTCTACGCCCCCGAGTCCACGCCCCACAGCAGGAAGAACAGAGAAGTGGGTGGGGCAGGCCCCGGGCGGCGGGCGAGGGGGTCGGGCGCCGCCGGTGTTCCTCGCGCGCGACGCCGGACGGCTCGCCCGTGATCCCGGTGCTGTCCTCTCGCGGCTGAGCCCCGCCTAAGGGCTTGCCGGGAATCAACACGTTGGTTTGATCTTGGATTCGTCGAGGTCGAGGAATCGGGTGATGTCGGCTGGCATGCGGAAACGGGCCGTTG
>NZ_JBEXXK010000063.1:0-67240 GCF_040630405.1 Streptomyces sp. NPDC005811 | reverse complement strand
ACAAGACCGGATTCGTGGTCGCGCACGGGGGTGATCGCGTGGCCGTCCACCCACCCGCGGTCGGCCGGCTGGCCCCCGCCCTGCGGATGGAACAGACAGCGCTCCACCGCCACCCACGGCGCACCGTCGCGCTCGCCTATGGCGGCCACCTGGGTATGGGCCTGCTCCTCGTACGTGTCCGCGTAGTAGGCGGGAACCTGCATGACACCCTCACTGGATAACATTGATGAACTCTGAGTTCACTATAACGAACGACTGCGAGTGATGCATCCAGTCGATCCGACACCCGACCCCAAGGGTCCGAGAACGCTTCCAGCCGGAGGCGGCGACGACGAAGACGACCAGGACCGGCAGGACGCTCACGCCCCCGTAGGAGTCGGTGAAGCGGGTGAGTGCCTGCGGCAGGGTGAACAGCTCCGGCGAGGTGAGGTACACCGTCGGTTCCAGACACAGGTTCCAGCCGCTGGGCAGTGATCGACCTGGAGGCGGATGACGGTGCCCTCGATGACGGGAAGCCCGCCGGGATGGTCCTGCCAGGCGGCACGCCCTTGCTCGGTGACCTGCGTGCCACGCTGGCGATCATGTGGGACGAGTTCCTTCCCGAGCTCGGCGGACACCTGCGCGGCCCGGCCCGATGACCCCTGAGGAGCCGATGCGGGCCTGCGCTACGAGTGCATGATCGACCGTATGGTGCGAGGGCTGCCCGTGATTCGCGGCGGGCGCACCGTCCCCCTTCTGGAGGAGCTGCCGCCGAGGCCGTAGCCGACCCTTGGGCCCGCGCCGGGTGGTGCGCCATGGCCCTATTGGTGGAGACGGTCGGGAAGGTCACGCGGAGCCGTTACAACGAGCTGGTGGCCAAGTCTGTGGACATGGTGGAGGAGGACACCCGCTGCCCATTCGGGCTCGGGGACGCGACTCCGGAGCTGGAGCCGCTGGCGGGCACGGTGGTCATCTGCCCCTCGAAGAGGGTGACCAGGGCGTGGAGGAGTCGCTGCGGCGGTACGCCGACGAGATCGGGCTGTCCTTCTGCACCGTTCGCACACAGCGTTGGGTGGCCGCGCAGTGGCCGGCCGAGCACCGGCAGGCGGGCGTCTCCTCCGAGGTGCACCGGATCCTGGCGTCCGCACCGGACCGGTTCGATCTGATCCGCAATCCGCCGCCGAGCGAGCGCACCAGCCGGCGGCGGTGGAGTATGAACTTCGCACCCCGCCAGTAGCCTGAACCAAGCAACTCGAAACCCCTCAAATCGGGGCAGTCCGGAGCCTCTACCGATCCCGGAGCCGGTCACGCGGACGCCCCGGTGGTTCCACGCTCGTTCATACCGCCGCCGAGGGAAGGAAGGAGGCACCCAAGATCACGTCCCACATCCTGCACAGGCTTCCGGCCTTCGTTTGACGACCCATCGGCGAGACATCGGTGGGCCGGTTCGTCAATCGGCCTCAGCCTGTTTTAGGGTCGCCACACCATGGTCAAGATATGCGTGCTTGGCCCCCTGCGGGTCGAGGTTGAAGGGCAGGCGGCGAGCTTCGGCAGCCGCCTGACGCGTGCGATCCTCGCCCAGCTGCTGATCGCGCGCGGGGCGTACGTGCCTGTGGACCGGCTCGTGCAACAGCTGTGGCAGGAGACTCCGCCGCCGAGCGCCCACGCGTCCCTGCAGGGCTATATCGCGAGGCTGCGCCGAGCCCTGGAACCCGACCGCCCGCCACGGGCGCCCGCACGCTTGTTGGCCAGTGCGCCGTACGGTTATGCCCTGCGGCTGTCACCGGACCAGCACCTCGTGGATGCCTGGCACTTCGAGCGCGAGCTGGCGGCCTGCCTCGCGCTTCCACCGGGCCATGACGCCGAGGTTGTTCACCGGTTGAAGGCGGCGATGGACCTCTGGTCTGGAACCGCCTACGCCGAGTTCGCCGATGAACCTTGGGCGGCGGACGAGAGCATGCGCTTGGAGGAGCTGCGGCATGCCGGGCGTGAAACTCTTGCTGCTGCCCACCTGAACAGCGGCGCTCTGCACGAGGCACTCGCGGACGCAGACACGCTCACCCGCGAGCAGCCGCTGCGCGAGGAGGGCTGGCGCCTGTTGGTTCTCGCTCTGTGGGCAAACGGCCGTCAGGGGGACGCTCTGGCGGCGATGCGGCGGGCCAGGGACAGGCTGCGTGACGAGCTGGGTGTCGACCCGGGCCCCGAACTCGTAGAACTGGAACAGGCCGTGCTCCAGCAGCGGCTGGACGTCCTGCACCGCTCCACGCGTCCGGCCGTCGCCGACCACCCGCCGCAGGAGTTCGCGTCCTCGAAACCGACCTCACAGCGTGCGACTCAGGTTGCGCCGGTGACCGCCGCCGAACTCCTGGGCCGGGACACCGAACTGACCGAACTGGCGTCCGCGGCAGCCCGGGTGCGTCAGGGTCGGGGGCAGGTCGTCCTGCTGTCCGGTGAAGCGGGAATCGGCAAATCCAGTCTGCTCGACCACCTGGAGAGCTACCTCCCCGAACAGGGGTGGCTGGTTGCCGGCGGACAGTGCCCGGAAACCGACGGGGTACCTCCTGGCTGGGCCTGGTTTGACATCGTCGGCACGCTCGCCGCCGCAGCCCGGCCCACCGATGACCTCGCCGCGCTGCTGTCGGGCGACGCCCCCGACGCGTGGGTGGCCACGGACGGCAACCCGGCCCGCCGCTTCCGCCTGCACCGGGCTCTGCTTTCCTGGCTCCAGGACATCGCCGCCCAGCGCCCCCTTGCCTTGCTCCTGGACGACCTTCACCGAGCGGACGAGGAAAGTCTCGAACTGTTCCTGCTGTGCGCTGAGCAACTGCGCACCGCCCCACTGCTTCTGGTCGGCGCCTACCGTCCTGACGAAGGCGACATGACCAAGGCTCTCGGCCGCCTGGCGCGTTGCTCCCCACTTCGTCTCGCGCTGAACGGGCTGCCCGCACCGCAGGCGCGGCGCCTGGTGCAGCAGGTCTGTCCTGTCACGGTGAGCGAGGAGGCAGCCGCCGCTCTCGCCGAGCGCACCGGCGGTAATCCGTTCTACCTGCGCGAGAGCGCCCTTCTGCTTGGCGAAGAGGGGGAACGGGACGCTCTCGACCGGGTTCCGCAAGGCATTCTCGACACCTTGCGGCGCCGTTTCGCACGCCACGAGCCGGCCGATCTCGCGGTGCTGCGGCTCATGGCGGTGGCCGGACGGCAGACGACGGTGGATCTGCTGGTCGCCGCGGCCGACGCGGACGAGGAGCGGGTTCTCGACGCTCTGGACGCAGGCGTCGCTGCCGGACTGGTCGTCGAACCCGGCCCCGGCCAGGTCAGGTTCTGCCACGCGCTGGTCCGCGACGCCTTGGAAGCCGACCTTACCGAACTGCGTCGGGCCCACATGCATTCCAGGCTGGGCCACTGCCTGTTGAAGCTCGGCTCCCACGATGTGGCGGCGATCGCTCATCACCTCCTTCGGTCCTGCAACGTTCTGGCCGCTGACGCGCCGCTCGCGGTGGAATTCGCTCGCAGAGCCTCGGAACAGGCGGTCCAGCGCTACGCGCCGCACGTCGGTGAAGCCCTGCTGAACGGGGCTCTGGAGTGTCTCGAACGACACCCCACGGCCTTCGCCACGACGGACGCCCTTGCACTGGAAGTGGCGCTGCTCAGCCGTCTTGTCCACATCCGGGTCCGGCTCGGCGCGATGGTCGGCGCGCAGCAGGCCCTCAGCCGGGCGGTGGAGCTGGGGCGCCGCCACGGGCGCGACGACCTGATGGTCGCTGCCTACAGCTCATGGACCGAGCCCACCCCGTGGTACTCGCGTGGATATGGGAGTACCGACACGGTTGCCGTCGCGGACCTGACCCGGCTGCTGAACTGCGCCGACCTGGAGCCGCGCCAGCGGTGCCTGTTGCTGGACAGACTCGCCTGCGCCCACGAGCTCGCGGATGTCCGTGCCGAGGAGCCGGCGCGTGAGGCCGTGGCGCTCGCCCGCTGCCTGGGTGAACCGCGTCTGCTCGCCCTTTCGATCACCTCGCTGCTGAGAATCGTCGACTTTCTGCAGGGTCCGGACGCGGTGCTGACGCTGAACCGGGAACTCGCCGTGCTCGCCAAGGCCGGCGACATGCCGGAGTACGCGTGGATCGCGGAGTACACGGGCGCACGAGTGGCAGCGGTCCGTAACGACCTACCTGCTGTCAATCGTCATCTCGACCTGGCCGATGAACTGGCGCGGAGCCATGAGCTGGCCGGTACGAATGCGCTCGGCCTGTTGCGACACCCGATGCTCGCCATGGCGGAGGGACGCTTCCAGGAGTCCGAACAGGCCCTGCTCAAGGCCGTGGACGTGTTGCGCGAGCAAGGAATGGTGAATCTGGAGGGTCTTGTCGCCCTGGCCCTCGGCTGCATGCGGCAACAGCAGGGCCGACTTGCCGACATCGCTCCCGCGGTGCTGGCGGTGTACCAGCAGATCCGCCCCGCCTACGAGGCTCTCCCCGTTCTCGCCCTGCTTGCCGTCGGCGATGGGGAAGGCGCCCGAGAGGCGTACGCCGCGCGTATCCCCCTCAAGCGCGATTTCTCCTTCTCCATCCAGGCGACGCTGAGAGCTGTCGCCGTCGTCGCCCTGAACGACCGTGCCGAGGCCGCCGAGCTGTATCCGATGCTGCTGCCCTTCCGGGACGAAGTGGCCGGGGCTGCCACCCTCAGCATCGCTCTGCGGCCTGTGGCACAGTCCCTCGGGGAACTCGCCGTGCTTCTCGGCCACGGACACGAGGCCCGGGAACACTTCAAGCGGGCCGAACGCGTGGCCGACCAATGGAACGCCCGGCACTGGGCCGACGCCGCCCGCGATTCCCTGACCGCACTTCGGGACGGTGGTCTCGAACTGCGATCATGAGGCGTTGCCGTACCGGTGAATGCGCGACCGGCGCCTCACGACCGCGAAGAACGTGTCGGCGAAGAACGTGTCGGCGCACATCGTGCGCCGGACGGCGTGGCACGCAGCCGTCCCTGTAATGCGCCGTGGTCGGAGCGAGCTTGGCCGCCGCGTCAGCTGTGCGGGGAGCCGTAGGTGCGGAACGGCGCCGCACCCGCCCCGACCTGAAGGCCGGGGGCTTCTGTGAAGACGGTCCTGGCACCCGCCTGCGCGGTGTACGGATCGTCACGCACCAGGCGGCAGCGTCGCGCGTACCGGCGTCGCCCGACCAGCCTCCAGGCCAGCCGGCCGACGGCAGGGACTCGGGCGAGGAAATAGGCCCGCTCCTGCGGGTCGGCGTCCTCCAGGATGGCACCGAGCGCGAGCATCAGTTCGTCCTTCGGGATCGTCTCGAGACCGCGCTTGCCCAGCCGGTCCCATTCCTCGACGGTCAGGTGATTCTCGATCAGCGGAAGCACGAGCTTCTCCTCCTGGTCGAGGTGGTCGAGCAGGGTTATACGGTGCTCGTCGAGGGCATCGGCGAGCAACTCGCCGGCGTCCTTGTGCGCGCGCTCGCGCCAGATGGGCAGGATGGTGCTGACCGTGGCCAGTGTGGCGTCGATCGTCTGGTGCTGAGCCTCCATCAGCTCGACCACTTCCTGGTGGCCGCTTGCCCGGTCCGAGAGCAGCGGCCAGATGAGTTCTTCCTCCAGGCCGTGATGGCGGTGCAGGCCGGTCACATACTCTTCGACACTCTCGGCCAGCAACTCCGCTCGTGCTGTGTCACCGGAAGACACCGCACGGACCAGACGGGCCAACAGACCCGACTCCCGGCGGAAGATGCGGTGGATGACCACCGTCGCGTGAGTGTACGGACGCATGCCCGTGGAACAGTTGTCGGGTTGCCTCTTGGCGGACACGTGAACCTCTCTGGTAACGCACGGTGTAGTACTGGCCATGCCAGATGCTCTGGGCCCGCGGTTGGAGCCGACTTGGCATCGGGTGGCAACCACGGACCGGGCAGTCACCTGTCGCACCGGCAGTGACGGATGTGGCCACGCCGAACAGTCCAAGGGTTCTGACTGACAAGGGGTGTCCGGAGAGCAAGCGCAACCTTCACAAGCGGGGCACCAAGTCAACGCCAAGACAGTCGCGACATGCTGGGCCTTAAGTTGCCCGTCTCGGCTCCCGGACCACTGACGCCTCAACGTGTCGTGGACGAAACCCTGAGTACTGATTGTCTGCGAGTTAAGAAATGCGAATCAAATCGCGCTCTATTTTCCCCGAAAAGCTCCTCTTGCGTTTGATAATTCACGCCTATTGGGGCTTCTCGTATCTAATGTCCGCCGTCCAGGCGAGGTCCAAGAAGGCGCTCGGAGGAAGTCGGCCGGGTACGCACGAGGCCGCTTCATACCGCACTAAATCGATCGTCTGAACGCTCCCGACGGAGCCGCTTAAGCGAGGATCAGATCCCTCTCATGGCTACAACATCCCTCTTCGCGCCAGTTGAGGACCCGCGTGATGGCGTCACGCCCATGCGTCGCCTGGCCCCGGCCGTAATGATGTCCGAATTCGCCTATGCCATCGCGCTGACGACTCCCGTCCAGTTGTTGCTCGCTCTTCACCTCGACGCCATCGTGGGTGTCGGCGCTGCGACTGCATTCGGTGTCATCACCGGATTCGGCGCCCTGGTCGCGATACTGTCGAGCCCTGTTGCCGGACGGATTTCAGACCGCACCCGCAGTCGTCTCGGCCGTCGCCGTCCGTGGATGCTCATCGGTTCGATGTTCGGTGCGCTGGCCTTGGTCGCTGTCCCCTTCACGACCGAGGTCTGGCAGATCGTGCTGCTGTGGTGCGGCGTGCAGATGGCCTGCACGTTTCAACGGGCCGCGAGCAGTGCTCTGGTAGCGGATCAGGTGGTCGAGGAACGAACGGGACGTGTGACGGGGCTGCTTGGCCTGGCCGCTGCGTCGGGACCGCTCGTGGGATTGGCTGTCGCCAATGCGGCCCCGGCCGGCAGAGCCGGCCAGTGGCTGGCGGTAGCGCTGTTCGCGCTCGGGGCCACCAGTGTCGCGTTCCTGCTGCTGCGTGAGCCACGCAGTGACTCATCGGGATCTCCGCTGAACCTGCGGACCGTCGCCACGGCATTCTGGTTCGATCCCCGTCGACACCCAGCGTTCGCATGGGCGTGGATTGTCCGCTTTTTGATCACCTGTGCCTACGCCTCCAGTACGTACAGCACCTTCTTCCTCATGGAGCGCTTCGATACAAACGCACAGGAATTAAGCCGTGTCGTACTCCTGCTCGGGCTTCTCACGATCAGTTGCGTCGCTGTGTCCTGCGTAGCCGCGGGGTATCTCTCCGACTGGGTCCGACGCCAGAAGCCGTTCGTGGCCTTCTCCGGTGTGCTGGCCGCTGCGGCCCTCGTGTTGATGGCCTGGGCACAGAACATGACATTGATCTACGTCGGCGTGGCCGTCATGGGCATCAGCATGGGAACGTTCCTGGCCGTCGACCTTGCTGTGTGCGTACGCGTTCTGCCCAGTAGGACCGACTCGGCCAGGGATCTGGGGATTTTCAATGTCGCCAACTCATTGCCGGATTCGCTCGTACCGCTAGCCGCGCCAGTCCTGCTGATGATCGGCGGCTATACCGCGCTGTTCGGCACCCTGGCCGTGTTCGGTCTGCTCGGCGTCCTGGCGTGCTCCAGGCTTCCCGAGGTCGGACGCGAGGGTGGACCAGGCCGCTGGACTGTGCCGATCACGCGCAGCTGATCCTGCGGTTTCATTGTGCTGAGCCTCTTTCATCCTGAGTATTTGCAGGTCAAGAGGGTGTGCAGGGCTGCGACGGTCCTGTCGAAGGCGTGGTCGCGGTGGTACTGCTGGTAGTGCTCGGGCAGGGCACGGCCGTGGTAGGGGGTGCGGACGGTGGCGCCGGCACCTGGTGGGCACGGTCGGTCGGGACGAGGCTCTGGCGGGTGGGGCTGGCCTGGACGATGCCGTGGGCACGGGCCGCGGTGAGATCTGTGCCAAGGTCTCGTTCTTGCGCAGGTGTCGAGCACCAGCAAGGCCTGCTTGAAGCAGCTCAACCGACGCCAGGTCGACCGAAGTTCACGCCTTCGGGCGTAGACGAGCCAGGAGACACGTGTTGAGTGAGATCACCACACCAACGACGAGGCGCTACCCACCCCACCTGACCAGCCCATTTCACCCGGCCGGTACAGGATGAAACACCCGACAAGCGCAGCGAGCGAGGCCCCCGGGCAGGTGATCGAGATGTCTGACGTCTCAACCACGCTGCTCAGGGGCCTCGTTGGTCATCTTTCGAGCCCGCGCGAGCACCCAACCTTGACGAAGACCGCTGCCGGGTTCGGGATCGGGGAGTCCACCGCCCACGCCTGCACCGACCTGCTCGCCCGACGTGCGCCAGGTCTACGGAAGGCCCTGCGCGAGGCCGACCACGAGCACCGCCGGCACGGAGCGAACGTACAGGTGGTCACCGATCCGGACGGCCGGCTGCTGTGGCTCTCACTCACCCCCACCGAGAAGACCGTCAACCGGGCCCTGGCCGCAGCACGGGCACCGGTCGAACGCGGCGTCGCCCGCATGAAGTCCTGGCGGATCTTCCGCAGGTCCCGGTGCAGTCCGAACCGCATGACGTCCATCGCCAAAGCCATCCTCACCCTGGAGCGCCAAGGCTGAAGAAGCTCATCCCTCCTCATCCTCTGCCGCACTCGACCTGCCCCCTGCGCTCATCGAGTGAGGAACTGGCGCGCCAGGCGCCACGGCGTTGGCAAGACAGCCGAGCGCCTGGCTCAGTTCGGCTTCGAACGGGGCAGCTCGGATGACCAGACTTCGGAGCCGTCAGCGGCGAGCAACAAAAGCCTGCCGTCGTCCCCGAGCACCGCGTGCTGGACCTCACGACCCTGCGTTCCACTGTTCCAAACCTGTACGCCAGTCGGCGCAAAAACCACCAGATTGCCTTTGCCCTGTAGCACCAGACGGTTCGACAGGCCGCTCAGCTCGTCCTTCAGCAGTGTTCCGGTCCTCCACACTGTCGCGCCGTCCTGGGTACGGTAGATGACCACATCACCGTCGTCTTGATTCACAAGAACGAACGACCCTGACCTGGAGGACAACGACCCCAGCCGAAGAGTGTCCCCCGGCAACAGCTCGGTCAGGACGGGCCTGTCTTTGAGCCGGCGTCTCATTACCTGACAGTGAGTAGTGCCGAGGCTTTGGCGCGTCGAATCCACTCTCCTGCAGACATCGTCCGCAAGCTCCCGGTACTCGCTGAACTCCGTGTTCCCCAGACACAAGTTGGCGTCGATGGAAGCCCACTCGGAAACCGGGGCACGGAAGAAGCTGCCGTAGTCCTCGTCCTCAGGGTTCACGTTCACTATGAGCAGCGTACGGTCTGGGCCCCAGGTGCCCGGCGCCGCTGTCCGGGCATCCGCCACCGCGAGGTACACGTACTCGCTGTCGTCCGGAACCAGGCTGAGCAGTTGCTCCGCTGTCATCCCCTCGTACACGGGATCGTCCACGATCCGTACCGTGGTGAGCAGTCCGTCTCCGGTGCGTTGCCCTATCAGCGCGCACAGGTCGTCCCACGCCCGTTGGCCTGCGAAATCGGTGCGGATCAGGAGGTTGCCGTCTCCCAGCGGAAGAAGATTCATTGTGATGCGGGCAGGTCCACGGGCAGCAGTCGCTGCAGGTCCTCCACACCAGGGGCGGCAAGACTCCCGAGCCGCCGGGCCTGGCTCGTCGTCATCTCCTGCAGCAGCTGCCGCGCCGTCCGGGCGTTGCCGAACGAGCGGTCACGCGGCAGAGCCTCGATGAAGCGGTGCAGTGCGTCGACCGTCTCCGGCACGCATTCGTAGCCGGACTCGACCGCCTGCCCGCACACGATGGTGACCAGTTCCTGCGTGCTGTAGTCCTCGAATCGCACGTGGCGGGAGAACCTGGAGGCCAGACCGGGATTCGAGGCGAGGAAGCGCCCCATCTCCTCGGTGTAGCCGGCGGCGATGACGACGATGTCGTCACGATGGTCCTCCATCAGCTTCAGCAGGGTGTCGACCGCCTCACGGCCGAAGTCGGAGGGCGTGTTCTCGGGCGTGAGGGTATAGGCCTCGTCGATGAAGAGAACGCCGCCCAGGGCCCGTTCGAACACCTCGCGTGTGAGCTGGGCGGTGTGGCCGACGTAACGGCCGACGAGATCGGCGCGGGCGACCTCGATCAACTGGCCGCGCGGCAGTACACCGAGAGCGTGCAGCAGGTCGGCATAGAGCCGGGCCACAGTGGTTTTGCCGGTTCCCGGAGGCCCGGCGAAGATCAGGTGATGGCTCATCCGCGGGCTGGGAAGACCGACGGCTTCTCGGCGCTTCGCGGCGGCGAGAACGCTCACCACGTCCCTGACCTCTTGTTTGACGGCATGCAGGCCCACCATCGCCTCCAACTCCGCCAACCGTGTCTGCGGGTCACCGACCTCCCGCTGGCTGGATTCCGAAGCGTCCCCGCTCACATCGGCGGGCAACAACAGGGCCAGGTCGCTCTCGGCCGGTTCGGCCATCAGGGCCAGACGGGCGGCCTGCCGGTCGATCATCTCCTCGAAGACCCGGCGCGCGGCACGGCCGTTGCCGAAGGTCGCGTCGCGCGGCATGCGCTCGTAGAGCTCGGTCAGTGCGCTACGGGTGCTGGGATGCAGGTCGTAGCGGTGAGCCGCGCACATGTTCTCGGTGATGGTCACCATCTCGGAGTTCGAGTAGTCCGAAAACTCGATGCTGCGGGTGAAACGGGAAGCAAGGCCGGCGTTCGCCCCCAGGAACGACTCCATGTCTTGTGTGTAGCCGGCGGCCACGACCACCACATCGTCGCGGTGGTCCTCCATGAGCTTGACCAGGGTGTCGATGGCTTCCCGGCCGAAGTCGGCTCCGGACCCCTTGCTGTCGGACAGCAGGGTGTAGGCCTCGTCGATGAAGAGCACACCGCCGAGGGCCTCCTTGAAGGCCTCGGTGGTCTTGATGGCGGTGCCGCCGATGACCTGGGCGACCAGGTCGGCGCGCGAGACCTCCACCAGGTGCCCGGAACGCAGTACCCCGAGGGTGGCGAGGATGCCGCCGTAGAGCCGGGCCACCGTGGTCTTGCCGGTACCGGGCGAGCCCGCGAACACCAGATGCCGGCTCATCGGCGGGACCGGCATGCCCAGCTTGGCCCGCCGCTGCGCCAGTTGGTTCAGATTGACCAGCGTGGCGACCTGGCGCTTGACACCCTCCAGACCCACCAGCGCCTCGAGTTCGGCCATCGGTCCGGACGGCGCCGGAGCCAGGGAAAGCACGGGCACCGGGGAGAGGCCGCCGTCCGCCGGGACGGCAGCGTGCGGCGGAGTCCCGGCCGTACGGTCGGCACCCCAGGAGTCGACGGTGGCATTGCCCGTGCTGGACAGGTCGTCCACGGCGAGCCGTTCACTGTCGCGGGTCTGCCGCAGGCCGGAGCCCCTGTTGTCGCGGAGGGAGCAGCCGGACACCGACACCGGTTCGGCGCTGTCGACCCGGACGCCGTCGCCGAGGCTGCCGGTGATCTCACAGTCACCGATGGAAGCTCGCCCGCCCTCGCCCACCCGGATGCCGTGCGCGGCGGATCCGGTGATACGGGTGCGGGTCACCGTGAGGTCGGATCCCTCTTCGGCCAGGACGCCGCAGCCGCCGCTGGCAGAGATCTCACTGTCACGCACTGTCGCCCGCCCTCCTGCGCAGACGGATACACCCGCGTCGGCCGCCGAGCGCAGCACGGCGTCGCCCAGATAGGTGTTGCCCCCGTCGGCGACCCGGACGGCGGCACCACCGGCGCCTTCGACGACGCAGCCCTCCAGCCGACCGCGTCCGCCGTCGCAGACCTCCACGCCGTCGGAGCCGGGAGAAGTGATCACAGCCCTGCGTAGCAGCGGGTTGGCACCTGAGCGCACGGAGACCCCGGCACCGGCCGGGTGATCGACCTCCAGGCGGTCGAACTCGGCCGCGGAGTCCTCGGCGAGCACGACGGCCGCCTTCGGGTCGGCGCAGTCGCGGATCGCCGTACGGCTGAACACCGGGGTTGCGCCACCGAGGACTTGCAGTGCGGTCGCGGCGGAGGAGAGGAACTCGCACTCCTCGAAGGTGCCCCGCGACCGCTCCGTGACGACCAGCGCGGACTCCTTCGTGTCAGTGGTGCGGCACCCCCGCAGGGTCGGGTCGCTGCCGGCGGCCACCACGATTCCGCCTGCCGACGAGCCGGTGACGGAGACCTCCTCCAGCACGGGACGCCCACCGGTGGTGAGGTACACACCGGTGGACACGTCACGGATCGCGGTCCGCCGTACGGTTGTCGAGCTGAGGCCCTCCAGGGCGATGGCTGGCTTGTCGGTGGCGGAGATCTCGCAGTCCTCGATCGAACCGCGGGCCTCGCCGTTGGCCAGCACACCGTTACCGCGAGCGTTGCGCATGCGGCAGCTGCGTACGGTCGTGCGGCCGCGCTCGCCGATCACGACCGCCGAGGAGCCGAGATGCTCCACCAGGCAGTCCTCCACCACACTGCCGTGGGGGGACACGTCGACGATGCCGGCGCCGCCCGGATTGCTGACCCGGCAGCCCCGCATGGCGAGGGAGCCGGACAGACGGGCCAGTACGGCCGTCCAGCCGGAACCGATGACCGTGCACCGTTCCATGGCCACCTGGCCACGCGGCGCGTCGATCACCGGCGCGTCGTCCTCACTGCCGCGCAGCAGCAGGTCGGTCAGCATGACCTCCTCGGCCATGAGTACCAGCGCACTCCCGTAGCGGGGACAGATCTCGGCGCTGTCCCGGCCGTCCTCGGCGACGATGGTCACCCTGGTGCGAATGGTGAGGTTCTCCGGATAGCGGCCCGGGCCCACACTGATCACGGCTCCGCTGCGCGCCTGCGCCAGCGCCTCGCCGATCGTGCGGTGGGCGGCCGAGTTGTCCCTGCCGACGGTGAGCACCTGCCGTGACACTTACCAACCTCCTGAGCCAGGTGCACGCGGGGCGGCGACGGGCGGCGATGGCCCGGGCCGCGGACCCAGGCGGACGCTTCCGACCATAGGTTTCGGAATCTTAGGCAGCCGCGTGTGTGTAAGAACTGACCGTGGCAGGCTGCCTTCCCGGTCACTCCTGCGGACAGGGCGAGCGAGCCCGAGGAGCCGGGTGAGTTCCCTGTGCCTGAGCCCGTCGACGACGAGCGGGCCGGCGCCCGGGGTCGGCAAGTCAGTTCCAAGCCGAAACCAAGGCTGCGTCCTAGGGTGCGGAACCAGGCTGGGCGATCTTGGTGCGCCGTCAGTCATGTACCGGCCGAGACCTGAGGAGAGGACGGCAGATGCCGGCAGAGGCAGAGCGGGGACGGCTGCGTTTCTCCGTGCTGGGTCCCGTGCGTGCGTGGCGGGACGGACGAGAAGTCGAACTCGGGCCACCGCAGCAACGTGCCCTGCTGGCGCTCTTGCTGGCCCGTCCCAGGCAGCCGATAGAGGTTGAGCAGATCGTCGACATGCTGTGGGGCGACGAGCCTCCGGTGAGCGCACTCACCGTCGTCTACCGCTACATCGGGTTGCTGCGCCGCCTGCTGGAGCCGGACCTTCCGACCCGGGCGTCCGGACATTGGTTGTTGCGAGGTGCCGGCGGCTACCGCATGGAGATGGACCCCGAATCGCTGGACCTGCTGCGTTTCCGCCGGCTGGCGCGGGATGCCCGCGCGGCCAGGGACAGCGGTGCGGCGCACCTGGGCGTGCCGCTGTACGTCGAGGCGCTGGCCCTGTGGCAGGGGCCCACCGCGGACGGGATCCCGTCCGTCGTACGGGCCCACCCGGTGTTCACCGCTCTGGACCGGGAACGGCACACCCTGGTCAAGGAGGCTGCCGACGTGGCCCTGCGCTGCGGTGCGGCGGGCGAGTTGCTCGGGGCGCTGCGCCGCTGCGCCACGGAGCGGCCGATGGACGAACCTCTGCACGCCCGGCTGCTGCATGCCCTGGCGGCGACCGGCCGCAGCCAGGAGGCGGCGCGCACCTATCAGGCGGTACGTGCCCGGCTCGAGGAGGAGCTGGGCATCGGCCCCGGACCCGAGCTGCGGGCCGCCGCGCGACTGGCGCTCAGCGGCAGGATCGATCCCGTGGAACCAGCCGGTGAGGGTGGGCCCCCGCCGGCCGCTCCTGCGCGGTCCAGGGCTTGGGACACCCACCCGGTCCCAGCTCAGCTGCCCCCCGATCTGCCGGTGTTCGTCGGTCGTAGACGCGAGCTCGCGCGCATGCCCCTGCCGGCCGTGGACCGGGTAGCCGTGGTCGGCGTCTCCGGGACCCCCGGTGTGGGGAAGACATCGCTCGCGCTTCACTGGGCCCACAGGGCCGCGGCCGATTTCCCCGACGGACAGCTCTACGCGAACCTTCGCGGCTTCCGGCCGGGGGAGCCGCGGGCGAATCCCGCGGTGGTGCTGGGGAGCTTCCTCCAGGCACTCGGCGTGCCTCCGGAGGATGTACCGGCCGACGCGCAGGGCCGCGCCCGTCTCTACCGCAAGACGCTGTTCGGTCGCAGGGTCCTGGTAGTCCTCGACGACGTGAGGGACGCGGAGCACATACAGCCGCTGCTGCCCGGTGCGCCCGGCTGCCTGGCCGTCGTCACCAGCCGCGGCGTCCTGGACGAGAGGGATCTGGGTGAGAGGGATCTGGGTGAGAAGGATTCAGAACTCGGCGGAGCGCGGGTCCTGACGCTGGAACCGTTCGACGCCGATGACGCCCGGGACTGTCTGACGGCCCGTCTCGGTGGCGAACGGGTGGCCGCCGAGGAGGACGCTGTTGCCGAGATCATCGACCTGACCGCAGGTCAGCCGCTGGCCCTGGCCGTCGTCGCCGCGCGGGCCGCCGCACGCGGAGTGATTCCGCTCGCCGTGACGGCGGCCGAGCTGCGTGAGAGCCGGGTGGGCCCGGACACGGCAGCCGATCTGAGGGCGGCTCTCGACGCGTCGTACACGGTGCTCTCGCCCGCAGCGGCCGGCCTGTACCGGTCACTGGCCGGCTACCCGGGCCGGACCTTCAGCGCGTTTGCTGCCGCCGCGGCGGCCGGTGTCCCTGTGCAGCGGGCCCGGGACATGCTGGCCGAGTTCGTCCGCGTCGGCCTGACGACCGTGGTCGCGGACCATCGGTACGCCTGGCATCCCCTGCTGAGAGCGCACTCCACCGAACTCGCGCTCGCACACGACGACGGGCCGACACGGCGTGCCGCACGGCACCGGATCCTCGACCACGGTCTGCGCACGCTCCGTGGCGCGACCCGGGAGCTGTCCCCCAACAGCGCGCCCACAGCCCTGCCGACGGACTGCACGGCGGCCGAGCCGGGCACGAGTCCGCCGGAGCACCTGGCCCGGGATCAGGCGCTGGCATGGTTCGGTGCCGAACTGCCGGTGTTGCTGGAGCTGGCGCGGCACGCTGCTCGCGACGGGCTGCATCGGTATGTCTGGGAAGTGGTCTGGGCCTTGGAGGTTCTCCTGGACCGGCAAGGGCTGCATCACGACGACGACGCAATCCGCCGGTCCGCCCTCGAGGCGGCCCGGCGCCTGGACGACCCGACGGCCGTGGCCCGCATGCACCGCGCCGTCGGCCGAGCCGCGGCACGGCAGGGCCGTTACGACGACGCCCACGCGCATCTGATCAGCGCGCTCAGACTGTCCGCCGAAGTCGGCGAGGCGGGGGAGGAGGCCGCCGGCCACCTTGAGTTCGGCCACCTGTACGTACGTCAGGGACACTACGGCCAGGCCGTGCACCACTGGGAGCAGGCGGTGACGAAGTACCGTTCCATCGGCGATGCGTTGGGGTACTCCACGGCTCTCCACGCGCTGGGCGGGACGCACGGCCTGGCGGGGCAGCACCGAAAGGCGCTCGTACGCACACGCCAGGCCCTGGAATCCCTGCGCGGCCTGAACGAACCGCACGCGGAGGCCGCGGCCTGGCAACAACTCGGCGACTGCCACCTGCGGTGCGGCAGCCGACGCCGCGCCGTCGTCACGTACCGGCGCGCGCTGGGGCTGTACCGCGCTGTCGGCGACCGTCACAACGAGTATCGGTCCCTGGTCCGGCTGGGGGACGCCCATCATGCGGCCGGCGAGGCGTCCACGGCGCGGACAGCCTGGCGTCAGGCCCTGGCCATCAGAGAATGCGCCCGCTTTCCGCCGCTGAGCGAGCAACCGTCCTCGGACGCCCTTCGCGCCGGACTCCGTGTCGCCGCTGCGGGCTCCCGCGGTCCCATGGGCCGCCCGCCGAAGGGCCGACCTGCGCTGCGGGCCGTGCCGGGAGGATCCGCGTGAGCTGTCGGGACACCACCGTCGCGGCCCGGCTCTTCCACACCGTGGAGGGCTCGGGACCGCGCACGCTGCTGCTTATCCACGGCGAAGCGTGCGACTCGGACGACTGGTCCCCCCAGATCGAGCCATTCGCCACCCGGCACCGGCTGATCGCCCCCGATCTTCCCGGCCACGGCCGCTCCACCTCGGCCCGGCACGGACACACCCCGTTCGACTTCGCCCACGACGTGGCCGGACTGCTCTCCACCACCGGGACCGGGCCCGTGGTCGCCGTGGGCCACTCGGCCGGCGCTGTGATCGCCTCCGTACTGGCGGTCGAGCGGCCGGACCTCGTCGAGGGGGTCGTGGCGGTCAACCCCCGCTACGGCATGCAGGCCGACCGGGCCGCCGCGATGGCGGCCTCGGTACGGGTCCCGGACCCGCCCCAGGCCATGGCACGGCTGCTGGCGGACGAAGAGGGAACACCGAGTGGCCCCGGCGGCGGCTGGCTGCGCGCATGGCACCGGCGCCGCGCGCTCGGCTCCGCAGGTGACACCGTCGCCCGGATGATCGTCGGTCTGTGCGAGGAGCGGCCGGAGCCCACCGTGCGTCCGGCCGCCGAAGCGTACCTGCGCCGCCGGACCTGCCCCGTACTGACGATCCGCTCCCGGGCCTCGCTCGAGGCGTGGCACATCGAAGCCGACTGGGACCGGTCCGTCAGCGCTCATCCGTACAGCACGTCCGTGGTCTGGGACGACGTGGGCCACTGGCTCCACCAGGAGCGACCGGACGAGTTCAACGCCCTGGTGCTGGACTGGACTGCCCGACTGCCGAACGCCTCGGCAGGGACGGCCGAGGACAGGTCAGTTTCCAGTCACTAGCGGAACCTAGGCTCGCCCGGCAGGCAGGGCCGAGCTGCCCGCCGCGCCCGTCGGTGTGCTCTGACCGCCACCCCGGACCTGAACGGGCGAGGCCTTTCGGCGCGCCGGCGGACATTCCCGTGGACATGCCATCGGGACGGGTACGCGAAGCGCGGTCAGACAACGTGGGATCCAGGAGAGTGCACCATGACAGGCTGGTCGATTCAGCGTTCGCGGACCGGCGGTTCGGCGGAGTCCGCTGCAGTGGCACAGGCCGAGGAGGTCGCAACCCCGGCCACGACCGGCCTTCAGACGCCGTCCGGCGGTGCCGCGTCAGCGGAATCGGAGACCGGCTTCACCCAAGGCGCGCCGTCCGCGCCGCCCGTGGCGTCCGTGCCGTCCGTGGTGTCGGCCGGGGCGGAGGAACCGCGCCAGGCGGAATCGGCAGGGGGGCAGGGCACAGACGACGACTTTGACCCCGATGTCACCCCCGATCCCGACGTCGATCCCGATGTCACCCCCGACCTCGACGTCGACCCCGATCCCGATGCCGACCTCGACGTCGACCCCGCCCCCGGCCCCGATGCCGAGACCGCTGAGGCAGGCGCAGGACCGGACGGTGTCGGAGCCACGGATCCCGACGGTGGCCCCGGTACAGGGGAAGCGGCTTCGGCTACGGCAGCGGGCTCTGTGGACGAGGGGGAGGACGACGGTGACGAGGGAGGCGCCCTCAAGATCTCCAAACAGACCGTAATCGGAGTGTCCCTGCTGGCCCTGCTCGTCACAGGCACCTCCTTCCTGCTCCTCGGAGGCCGTGCGGGCTCCGTCGCGCAAGCGGAGAACGGGGCGCAGGGCAAGTTCTCCAGCGAGACCGGCGGCGCGGGCGGCATTCCCGGCGCGGCGCCCTTCTCCACGGCCTCGCCCACGACCGGCAAGCAGCCCGGGGACACTGCCGAAGCCACGCACGGAGGCAAGCCCTCCGGCCACCCCAGCCACAGCTCCGGCACCGCCGGTGAGCCCACCCCGGCGAAAAGCGGCAAGGGATCGGTGTCAAAGTCCTCGTCCGGCGGCGCGGCCGCCGCCGGCACCTCCGCTCACACCACGACCTCGTCTTCCGACTCCTCCGACTCCTCCGACTCCTCCGGCTCCTCGGGCTCCAACTCGGGAGGCACGACCGCCTCGGCAACAGTGACCAGCCTGGTCAGCTACGCGTCCGGCCGCTGTATCGACATCACCGGCGGCCAGGCGAAGGACGGGACACCGCTGCAGATCTGGGACTGCACGAACGCGAAATGGCAGCAGTGGAGTTTCCGCTCCGACGGCACGGTGCGTTCCCTCGGACTGTGCATGGACGTGGCCTCGGGGTCCAGCGACAACGGCACGACGATCCAGCTGGCCAAGTGCAACGGAGGCTCGGCCCAGCAGTTCCGCCTCAACGCCGCCCATGACCTCGTCAACCCGAAGACCGACAAATGTGTCGATGTGCGGGACCAGCAGACGGCGAACGGCACCCGGCTTCAGCTGTGGACGTGCTCGGGCACCTCGAACCAGAAGTGGTACCGGGGCTGACATGGTTCGGACACCGGGAACGCACGAGTGGGAGGTTCACGGATGAGTGACGCGGCTCTGAACGCGGTGCGCTTCTCCGTGCTGGGTCCGGTGCGGGCCTGGCGGGCGGGAAGAGAGCTGGATCTCGGACCGCCCCAGCAGCGCGCCACCCTGGCCGTGCTGCTCGTGTGCGCCAGGAGACCGGTCGGGCTCTCCGAGATCACCCAGGTGCTGTGGGGTCTGGAGCCTCCGGTCAGCGCGGCCAACGTGGTCCACCGGCACATCGGCATGCTGCGCCGCCTGCTGGAACCGGGCCTGCCCAACCGGGCCGAGGGACAATGGCTGGTGAGAGTCGGGGGCGGGTACCGGCTGAGGGTGGCCACGGAGGACGTCGACCTGCTGCGCTTCCGCCGACTGCGCGACCTGACCCGCGAGGCCGACCCGGACGGCACGCCCGTACAGGCGGTCGAGCAGCTGGACGAAGCCCTCGCCCTGTGGCAGGGACCGGTGGCCGCGGGGATCCCCGCGACGGTGCGCGGGCACCGGATCTTCACCGCCCTGGAACGCGAGTATCTGGCCGCGGCACGGGACGCGGCCGGCCTGGCGCTGCGACACGGTGTCGCCGACAGGATCCTTGGCTCCCTGGAGCGATGCGCCGCGCGCCATCCGCTCGACCAGCAGATTCAGGCCCTTCTGGCGCTGGCCCTGGCAGCCACCGGCCATCAGGCGGAAGCACTGGAGATCTGCCGGCTCACCCGCGTCCGGCTCGCTGAGGAACTGGGCATCTCCTCCGGCCCTGAACTGCGCGCCGCCCACCAGCGCATACTGGAGGGCGACCGCACCAGCTGGCCCGTCACAGCGCACACGGCTGACGAACACCTGTCGGCCTGTGCCGAGTCGCCGGAGCCGGGTGGCACCCGTGCGTCGACCGCCCATCCGGAGCTGGAGCCGGAGTCGGAGTGGGCACAGTCGGCTCACACGGCGTTTCCGCGCGGCCTCACCACTCGGGGACCGAACGGGGCGCCGACCGCCCCGCCCCGGCAGCTTCCCGCTCCGCCGGCCGTCCTGGTGGGCCGTCAGACGGAGACCGACCGACTGCTGGCGCTGGTCGAGGAGGCGGGGCCCGAAGCGGACGCCATGGTCCTCGGCGTCGTGTGCGGGCCGGCAGGGGTCGGCAAGTCGGCGCTGGCGGTCTCCCTCGCCCATCGGCTCGCCTCGAACTTTCCCGACGGGCAGCTCCATCTGGAACTGCGGGGCTTCGACCCGTCGTCGGCGCCCTGCTCCCCGGCCGAGGCGCTGGGCCGGCTTCTCGAGTCGCTGGGCGTTCCCGCGCGGGAGATCCCGGAGGACCTGGACGCTCGAACCGCTCTCTATCGCAGTCTGCTGGCCGGACGCCGGGTTCTGGTGCTGCTCGACGACGCCCTCGACGCCGAGCACGTACGGCCGCTGCTGCCCGGTGGTCCCGGCTGCCTGGTTCTCGTGACCAGCCGCAGCCGGCTCTCCGGCCTGGTCGCGAGTCAGGGGGCCCACCGGATCATTCTGGGCCCGCTGGGCCCCGGCCACGCGTACGAACTGCTGGCATCGAGGGTCGGCTCCACCCGGCTCGACGCTCATAAGGAGGCAGCCGAACGTACCCTGGCCGACTGCGCCGGGCTGCCGCTCGCCCTCGCCGCGGCGGCCGACGCCGCAGCCGCGCACACCGACCCGACCGCCTCCGACGTCTTCGCGGGCGCCGACCCTGTCTCCGTCGCATGCGGGGCACTGCGCGCGTCCTACGAGAAGCTCGCCGCGGAGACAGCGCGGCTGTTCCGGCTGCTGGCGCTGCACCCCGGGCCGGACGCCGACCTGGCCTCGGTCTCCGCCCTGGCAGGGCTCGAACAGCGCCACGGCCGCGTCCTGCTGGCCGAGCTGACCGAACTGAACCTTGTCACCGAGGCGGCCGCCGGCCGCTTCGCGCCGGCCGCCCCGGAACACGCATACGCGACCCACCTGGTGAACAGCCTCGACGACGCCGAGGCACGCCGCGCCGCCGTACACCGACTGCTCACGCATGTCCTCCGTACGGCGCACGAGGCGGCAGCTCTCGTCGAAGCCGCTTCCGCGGGTCCGCGGGGAGGGCCGTACGAAGCCGGTACGGCGGGATTCCCCGACGCTGCGGCGGCGACCGCCTGGTTCACGGCCGAACTGCCGACACTGCTCGAGGCGGTACGTCTGGCCGCGAAGTCGGCCGAGGCGTCCGACACGACAGTGACCGCCTGGCAGCTGACGGCCGCCCTGGAACCTTTGTTCGAACGGTATCCGCATGACCATGAGTGGGTCCTGGCGCTCCGCACTGTTCTGGCGGAGACACCGGACTCCTGCGACCTGCCGGGCCTGGCACGCACTCACCGGGCCCTCGGGCGGGCCTGTACTCGGCTTCGCCGCTACGAAGAAGCCTCGGCCGGTCTGGCGGAGGCGCTCGGCCTGTTCGCCAGGGCCGGCGGCCCGGCGCAGGCTCGGACTCACCTCGACATCGCGTCGCTCCACGAGCGGCAGGGACAGTACGGCCGATCGGCATCGCACGCCCGGTCGGCGCTGGGACTGTACCGGGCCGCGGGCGATGCCTCCGGAGAGGCGGCCGCGCTGAGCGCCGCCGGCCGTGCCTGCGACGGCCTCGGAGACTTCGCGGAGGCGCTGAGACTGTTCCACCGGTCCGCCGTTCTCCACGGCGGGCTGGGCGACCCCCACGGCGAGGCGACGGCGTGGAGCGGCGCGGGCGACGCGCAGCGCCATCTCGGTTTCCCCGCACAGGCGGCGGACTGTTACGAGCACGCCGTCTCGCTCCTGACCGGGCACCATCCCGCCGACGCCGAAGCGGTCACCGGGAAGCTCCGCGGGCTGGAGCGCACCCCGGGCCCCGGCGACCCGCCGAACGGCAGCGATCCAAGCCCCGGACGGGCCACCCGGCCGCCCCGGACCACCCGGCCAGTGCACGACCGCGCACGGATGTCCGTGCTCTGACCGGCTCCGGCCGACGTACCGGCACCGGTTTCGACACCTCGACGATCAGCGAAGGACCGCACCGCAGATGGCTTCCCGCCCGCCCCGTCCGCCGCGCGTCGGCCGACGGGTCCTCGCCCTGCAGCCCGCCGTCTGCGCACTGGCTCTGGCTCTGGCCCTGTGTCCGACCCCAGCCCCGGGCGCCCCGCTGTCGGACGCGACACCGGCGGCGTCCGCCTCGGCCGGCGGCAGCGTGCGGCTTCCCGTCATCCCGGGCTCGCTGGAGCCCGGGGCACCGTGCACCAGGACATCGCCCACCACCATGAACGTCACTCCATGGACGCACGACGTGCTGGACCTGTCGGGCGCGTGGACGTTCTCCCGGGGTGACGGCGTCACCGTGGCCGTCGTCGACACCGGCGTGGCGCCCGGCACGCGTTCTCTGAGCGGCCGGGTCACCGCGGACGGCACCGCCGCGGACGACTGCGTGGGACACGGCAGTTTCGTCGCCGGCCTGATCGCGGGCGCCTCGGGAACGGGCACCGGGGCCGACTTCGGGGGAGTTGCCCCACAGGCGCGCGTCCTCGCCCTGCGCGGCACCGATCGATCCGGCCGGCCGAGCGCCGCGCTGACCGTGGCGGCGATCCGCGCGGCAGCCGACGCCCGGGCACAGGTGATCGCCGTGCCGCTCGCGCTGCCTTCCGGCAGCGCCGAGCTGACCTCCGCGGTCCGGTACGCGAACGCCCACGGATGCCTGGTGGTGGCCGCAGCCGTTCCCGACACCGTTGCCGCGCCGGGCGGCGTCACCGCTTCGGCCTCCGCGGCCGCCGCCCGGCCGCGCACGTACTGGCCCGCGGCGGACACGGACGTGCTGGCCGTCTCGGACTTCGGTCCGGACGGCTCCCGTCCCGACGGCGCCCCGGAACCGGAGCGGGCGGATCTGGCCGCCCCGGGGGACAAGGTGGTCGGCACCGGGCCGCGCGGCTCCGGTCACTTCACCGGGAGTGGGGCGTCGTTCGCCACGGCCTACGTCGCCGGAGCCGCCGCGCTCGTTCGGTCCCGCGAACCCGGGCTGAGCGCTGAGCAGACCAAACGGCGCCTGATCTCGACAGCGTACCCGGCGGATGTGCCGCGCCTGGACGTGTACGCGGCCCTGACCTCCGTACCGCACGGCGGTGGTGGCGGCCCGCTGGCGGCGGCGCCACCACCCGTGGTCCTGCCGGTGGACAACGGCCGGGGAGCCCGCCGGATCGCGGGGCTGGTCGCGATCGCCGGTGTGCTGTCGGTGGTGGCCGCGGCGGCCACCCGGGGCGCGGTGCGTGGCCGTCGTCGTCGCTCGACGCCCGAGGCCCCGGCGGACTGACGGGGCTGTCGGCCCATTCGGGCTCCTGTCACTTCGCCCCGTCGATCGGCTGGTCGGCGGGGCGAAGTGCTGTGCAGCCCGGCATCCGCGGCCGCAACGGCCTCGACACCCTCCCCGTACGACAACGTCGGCCTTCAAGACCGTAACCAGGTCTTGAAGGCCGACGTCACGCGAGGCCCGAATCGACCCACAGCGCCGTCGGTCCGCCGGGCCCTCGGCCGATCCGCCCCGTCACGTGTCGAGCAGCGCCGTCTGGACCTGGACCGTCTTGCGGCGGGTGATGCGCAGTGCCCGGCCGGGCAGCAGGACCCGGGGCTTGACGCTTCCGAACAGGTAGCCCTCCGAGGGCGGGCACGACAGTAGCAGACCCGGCGTGTTGACCTCCAGCATGCGGCGCAGCACCATGTCGCCGAGTCCTCGTCCGGCACCCGCGGCGGACCGGGTGACCACCATGTGGAAGCCGATCTCGTAACCGAGAGCGAGGAAGTCGAGCAGCGGTTCGAAGGGGCTGCGGCCCAGTGCGCCGCCGACCAGGTCGTAGTCGTCGACCAGGACGAACAGCGTGGGCCCCGTCCACCAGTCCCGCAGCCGCATCCGGGACGGTGCGATGTCCTGGCCCGGCATCCGGGTGCGCAGGGCGCGGGCCGCTCCGTCCGCGAGTTCCCGCAGCTGGTCCACCGAGACGGCGTGGCCCAGCCGGTATTCCTCCGGAACCGCCTCGACGAGATCGCGTCGGTAGTCGACCACGAGGACCCGGGCCTCGGCGGGGCTGTACCGCTCGGTGATGCCCTTGGCCACCAGACGCAGCAGATTGGTCTTGCCGGTCTCGGAATCGCCGACCACGACCAGGTGCGGGTTCTGGGAGAAGTCGTGCCAGGCCGGGCCGAGCTTCTCCTCCTCCACACCCAGCGCGATCCGGAGGTCTCCCTCGGCGGCCGGGAGCTCCGCGGCGGGCAGGACGGCCGGCAGCATCCGGACCGGCGGGGCGGACTGACGGTGCCAGTTGTCGGCGACCGCCCGCACGGTCCCCGCGATGCCGTCGGCCAGGTCCTCCGGGTCCGGCGTCCCGTCGATGCGGGGCAGGGCGCTCAGGAAGTGCATCTTGGTCTCGGCCGTCAGACCGCGGCCGGGGACTCGCGGCACCGTGCGAGCCTTGCGGATGTCGATGACCGATTCCATCGGGTCGCCCATCTTCAGCTCCAGGCGCGTTCCCGTCTGGTCGCGCACCTGCGCCGCGAGCTCCACCCACCGGGCGGTGGTCAGGATCAGGTGCACACCGTAGTTCAGGCCGCGCAGGGCGAACTGGGACAGGGTGGCCACATGGTCGAGGAAGTCCTGGCGCAGTGTGCCCCACCCGTCGACCACCAGGAAGACATCGCCGTAGGGCTCGTCGGGAAACTCGCCGGCCGCCCTCCTCTTGCGGTACGTCGCCATGGAATCGATGCCGTGCTCCAGGAACATCCGCTCGCGGTCGGCCAGAATCGAGGCCACCGCCGCGACGGTCCGGCCGATGCGCTCGCCGTCCACATGCGCCGCGACACCACCGACGTGGGGCAGCCCGGCCAGCCCGGTCAGGCTGCCGCCGCCGAAGTCGATGCAGTAGAACTGCACCTCACGAGGGGTGTGGGTGAGAGCCAGAGCGGTGATGAGGGCGCGCAGCAGTGTCGACTTGCCGCTCTGCGGGCCGCCGGCGATGGCCACGTGCCCGCCCGCACCGGACAGGTCGACGACGAGCGGGTCGCGCCGCTGGTCGAACGGCCGGTCCACGATGCCCAGAGGTACCCGCAGCGTGCCGCGGGCAACGCTCTGGGCACTTGCCGGAGCGGCTGGGTCCAGGGCCGGCGCGACGGTGAAACCGAACTCGGCGTCCGCCGAGAGCGGGGGCAGGAGCTGATCCAGGGTGGGCGACAGGTCCAGCGGCGGCAGCCACACCTGGCGGGCTGCGGGCCCGGAACCACGCAGCCGGTCCACGGCCGTGGCCAGCAACGCCGGGGCGGCGGCCTCCTCCGCCTTCTCCTCCTCGGCCTGCGCGGCAGTGTCCGGCAGGTGGCGGGGCGCCACCCACCCGACGCTCCACGGCACGACCTGACCGGCTACGGCGGCCCGGGCCAGCGCGCCGCGCCGCTGCCGGTACGGCCCCGAGACATAGGCGGCGCGGAACCGGGTCAGCGCCTCCACGCCGGTCTTCAGATAGCCGGCGCCGGGCTGGGAGGGCAACTGGTACGCGTCGGGGACGCCGAGGACGCCACGGCTCTCCATCGCGGAGAAGGTACGCAGCCCGATGCGGTAGGACAGATGGCTCTCCAACTGGTGCATGCGGCCCTCGTCGAGGCGCTGGGACGCCAGCAGCAGATGTACGCCGAGGGACCGGCCCAGTCGGCCGATCATCACGAACAGCTCCATGAACTCACCGTGTGCGGCCAGCAGTTCGCTGAACTCGTCCACCACGATGAACAAGCTGGGCAAGGGGTCCAGCGCGGCTCCGGCGGCGCGGGCCTTCTCGTACTCCAGGGCGGAGGTGTAGTTGCCGGCGGCCCGCAGCAGCTCCTGACGGCGGATCAGTTCACCGTGCAGGGCGTCCTGCATACGAGAGACCAGGGCGACCTCGTCGGCCAGATTCGTGATCACCGCCGAGGTGTGCGGCAGCTCCTCCAGGCCCAGGAACGTCGCGCCGCCCTTGAAGTCGACGAGGACGAAGTTCAGCGTCTCGGAGGAGTGGGTCAGCGCCAGACCCAGGACCAGTGTGCGCAGCAACTCGCTCTTGCCGGAGCCTGTCGCTCCGATCAGCATGCCGTGCGGGCCCATGCCGCCCTGTGCGGACTCCTTGATGTCGAGTTCGACGGGGGCCGCGTCGGCGCCCACGGCGATCGGCACCCGCAGCCGGTCGGCGGCGGCCGTGCGGCCCTTCCAGTACTCGACGGGATCGTGGCGATACAGGTCGGGTATGCCGAGGAGCGCGGTCAGCTGAATGTCGGAGGAGAGCGGCTCCGTGGTGTCGACGGCCAGGCTCAGCCGGTATGGGGCGAGCAACGCGGCCAGCGAGCGGGCGGCGGCCGGACCCATCCGGTCGGGCCGGCCGAGGACGGTGGTCTGCTCCTGGCGGCTGCGGTCGGTCCGCACGAGCCGCAGTTCGCCGTCGGCGAAGTCCAGCCGGAGCGTGGTGCGGCCCGGACGCCAGGTCAGCGAGCCCGACAGGTCCAGCACGACGCAGTTGCGGAAACCCTGCCCGTCGAGGCGGTGCCCCGCGGGGATCCGGCCGCCGTCCACCACGATCACGGTGAACGGCTCCTCGCGCCCGGGGACCGACTCGGGGTCGAACGGCGGGCGTTCCTGGAACTCGGCTCCCAGCAGGTTCTCCAGCTCGTTCATCGACGACGCGATCAGCCGGGCGGGACCCGCGCCGTCCCGATCGTGGCGGTGGTGGGCGTGCGGCAGCCACTTCAGCCACTCCCACTCGCCCTGGCGTTCGTCGGACACGCACAGCGCGACCCACAGGTCGTCCGGGGCGTGAAAGAGCGCGAGCTGGCCGAGCACGGCTCGGGAGGCCTGCCGGATCGGTTCCTCGTCTCCGCGGATCAGCACCTTCGCCCAGGCCCGCAGATAGACGCCGACCGGCTGGTCGGGGACCGTGGAATAGGCGCGGATGAACCGGCGCAGGGCGTGCGCGCTCAGTGGCTCGAGGTCCTCGACGGGCTTGGTGGACATCGGACTGAGCCGGACACCGAGCCGCTGGTCACCGACGGCTATGCGGACTTCGGCGAAGTCGTCGTCGCTGGGGCGGCGTTCCCACAGCCGGGTGGTGCGCACCATCGACCACAGCACCGACGGGTCGGGGTGACGCCAGATCAGTGCCTGACGCTGCTCGGCGACCGCCTTACGGATCTTGCGGCGTACCTGGCCCAGGTAGCGCAGGTAGTCGCGGCGCTCGCCCTTGGTCTTGCGCTTGCGCTCCGTCCGGCTCCGCATCAACTGACCGACGAGCATCGCCGCCGACGACAGCACCATCATGCCCATGGCGATATAGCTCAGGACGGTGTTCTCGCCCGGCCTAAGGAACATCACCATCATCGAGGCGGACATCATGCCCATCGGCAGGAAGGTCCACACGGCCGAGCTGTCGGCCTGCGCCTCGGGCAGGGTCGGAGGCTCCTGGAGGGCCAGCTCTCCCTGAGGCATGTCGGGGCCGCGGCGGCGGGCTGGTCTGCGGAAGAGTTCCACGGACAAGGGAACGGGGCTCCTTCGGGCGGCGCCACGTCGTCGCCGGACCGGCGCGAACCGCACGCGCACGGCGGCGGTGCACCGCACCCGGCCCGGCGGCGGGCGGCCTGGTTTCGGTTTCGCCGGTCGCCCGGCCGGGCGACCCGGTCCCCCGCGGCGGGCACGGATGCCGGTGTGGGCGGCCACGCCGCCGGACCGTCGTTCCGTTGCCTGATCGCGCGGGTGCAGAACGCCGCGGGGAACCTGTCGCTCGGATCGTAGGCAGGCGGCAGTGCGCAAAATGTGCCTTCGCGCGCCACGTGCGCCGTCGCCACGGGACGCTTGACGAGGCGGGCCGTCGCGCCGCTGCCGAAGGTCCACGGCACCTGCGGGCCGAGCGCCTCCGACGCTCGGTCAGTTTTCGCTCACACACAGCCCCCTACGATCACCACGCAAACCGGGAATGCCCCGTCGGGCCTGTCGCGCGGTGCGCCCGCCGCCAACGCGACGGCCGCCGGACCGGCCCCACCCGCGGGACACCGACGCAGCTGTCCGGCGCGACCGGCGTCGGCGAGGGCGGGACCCGGAGCGGACGGCGCGGCTCCTGGGCCGCCCGCCGTCCCGGGACCGACCGGGAGTTCCCGCGTGAACACACACACGAGAGAGAGGCTGAGCAAGCCGTGAGCGACAGTACGGTGGCCGGTCTGTGCCGCGTGACGGTGCAGACATCGCAGAGGTCCGTCGACCTCGCCGTGCCCTTGGACATCCCCGTCGCCGACCTGCTGCCCGTCGTGATCGGCTACGCAGGCGAGGAACTGGAGGAGTCCGGTCTGGAGCACGGCGGCTGGGTGATACAGCGGCTGGGCGGCGCGCCCCTGGACCTGGAGGCCACACCCCAGTCGCTCGGCCTGCGCGACGGTGATGTCCTCCATCTCCGCCCGCGCGTCGAGGCACTGCCCGAAGCACACTTCGACGACCTGGTCGACGGCCTCGCCGGCACGCTGCGTGACCGCCCCCACCGCTGGACCGAGCGGATGACCCGGTGGCTGCTGCGCGCTCTGCTGGCCGGCGCTCTGGCAGTCGCCCTGCTCGTGCTCGCCCTGCCCAACGGACCGGTGGCCGTCCGGGCCGGTGCCTCGATCGGCATCGGACTGCTGCTGATAGCCGGTGCGGCGACCGCGAGCCGTTCCATGGGTGACGACGCCACAGCCACCGCGGTCGCGCTGATGGCCGCTCCCTGCCTGGCGCTGGCCGGCTGGCTGCTGCCCGCGCTCAGCTCCGACAGCGGCTCCGGGCCGGGTACGACGGCTGTCCGGCTGCTGTCCGCCTCCGGCGCGGCCGCGGCCGGCGCCGCACTCGCGCTCATCGCCATCTCCGGTCCCGCCCGGTTCTACCTGGCCGTCGCCGTGGTAGCGGTGTCGTCGTGGCTCGGCGGGCTCCTCATGATGGTCCTCGACGTGCCGGCGGCCCACGCGGCGGCGGTCGTCGCGGTGATCGCCGTTCTGCTCGGTGCCTCGGTGCCGGCCTGCTCGTTCTGGCTGGCGGGTCTTCGCATGCCGCCGCTGCCCACCAATTCCGAGGAACTTCAGCAGGGCATCGACCCGGAACCCGGTGAACAGCTGGCCACCCGTACCATCCGGGCCGAGGCGTGGATGACCACCCTGTACGGCGCGGTCGGCGTGATCGGCACCGGCGCCCTGACCGCCCTGGCCTCCGATTCCGGCACGCCTGCCCGGGCCACCGCCGGCGTGCTGGCGCTGCTGCTCACGCTGCAGAGCCGGGGCATCGGCAACGCCTGGCAGCGTGCCGCCATCCTGTTCCCCGGAGTGTGGGGCGCGGCCGCCCTGACCGCGTCGCTCGGGATCGGATCCGGCACGCAGGATCGGCTGCTGCTGGTCGCGGCCCTGGTCGGGCTGGCAGGCCTGCTGACCGTGCTGACCTGGACGCTGCCCGGCCGCCGCCTCGTACCGCACTGGGGCCGAGCCGCGGAACTGCTCCACACCACCGCCGCCGTCGCCTTGCTACCGCTGGTCCTGTGGACCCTGGGCGTCTTCGGACGGATGCGCGGCATCTTCGGCTGACGGGCCGGCCGAACCTGGCAGGGGTTCGAGACACAAGCGTCTCAGAGACACCAGCGTCTTCGAGACACACGAGTCGAGGAAGGAAGAGAAGCGATGCAGTCCAAACGGGACCAGGTCGAGGCCCATGTCTTCATGATGGGCCGCCTGTCCTCGGGCATGCTCCTCGCCGACCCGGACGCCCCGGAAAGCCCCATGGGCCGTACCAGCCGCGGTGCCGTGTGGGGCCTCCTGGCCGGGGCGCTGGCCGCGGCGGGCTGCGTCCTGTTCGGGCTGCTCTCGCCGGGTGGCGACAACTCCTGGAAGAGCGCCGACGGCCTGATCGTGGCGAAGGACACGGGCGCCCGGTACCTGTACCAGGACGGTGTCCTGCGCCCGGTCCGCAACTACGCCTCGGCTCGCCTGATCGGCGGCTCCGACCTGCCCACCGTCCTGGTCTCCGGCGCCTCCCTGCGGGGCACCCCGCGCGGCGCCGCCGTCGGCATCGCCGGCGCGCCGGACTCGCTGCCCGCCGCGGGAGACGTCAACGCGCGTCCGTGGCTGGTCTGTTCCGGGCTGCTCGGCGCAGCCGACAGCAAGCCGACCACCACCACGCTGGTCATCGGCTCGCAGCCACCGGCCGGAGACGGACTGACCGCCCGGCAGGCGCTGCTCGTCGCCGCCCCCGACGGCACCCGCTACCTGATCTGGCGTGGACGGCGTCTGAAGCTGGACACCGAGCACGGCGCGGACCGGGCGCTCGGATACGGCAGCGCCCAGGTGCGCGCGGTCTCGGCGGAGTTCCTCAACACCCTGCCCGCCGGGACCGACCTGGCACCGATGGACGTACCCGGACAGGGCGAGCCGGGTCCGGCGCTGGACGGCCACGCCACCCGGGTGGGCCAGCTGTTCACCGTGCAGGTGCCCGACGCCGTGGTGCAGTACTACCTCCTGTCCCGGCAGGGACTGGTAGCGGTCAGTGCCACCCAGGCGGCGCTCTCCCTCGGTGATCCCCGCACACGCACATACGGCTATGAAGGGCACAAGCCGGCGGCGGCGCCACTGGCGACCGACACCGCCGACGCCCATCTGGCGGCCGGCGTCAAGGCCGCCGCACCCGCGTGGCCGGCCAGCCCGCCGCAGCTGGTCGACCCGGCCGCGCGGGACGACACCTGTGCGAGCATCCAGCCGACCTCGAGCGGGCCGGTGACCAGCGTCTCCGTCGTCTCCACACTCAGCGCCGCACCCGCCGTGGCGCCGGAGGAAGCCCGCCCGGCCTGCTCCCCGGTGGACGCCGTCGCGACCCGTCCCGGTGCCGGGGCGGTGGTCCACGTGCTCAGCGCGGACGGCGGAACGCTGGGTGACACGACCTACCTCGTGACCCCCGAAGGGGTCAAGTACCGCATGACCACCGCCGCCGCCGTCTCGGCGCTCGGCTACGGCGGCACGGAACCCGTCGGGCTGCCGTCCCCGCTGCTCGCCATGCTGCCGACCGGCCCCGATCTCGACCCCGGCGCGGCCTCCGGCAGTTCGGCCGTCCGCACCACCCCCACGGGGAGCTGCGGCACCGACACCGGCCACGGTGGAGGCGCGCCGCCCGGTGGCACCCGCCCCGGGGGAGCGGCCTCCGGATCCCCGACCGGCTGACTCCTTCGCCGGGCCGCCCCCTTCGGACGGCCCGCACCTCCGAAACCCACCCACCGAAACCCACCCACCGGAACGAGGTACCCAGTGGCAACACCGATGCAGCAGTCGTCGACGGCGTCGACCACCATGGGCATCAACGCCCTGACCACGGCCCACCAGGCCATCCAGCGAAGCAAGAGCGACGTCGACACCACGGCGGGCAACCTCGCGGTGGCCTACAGCGCGAGCTCGCAGGACGGCCGCGAGTTCCAGAACGTGCTCAGGCAGTGGGACGAGCAGGCGGAGATCATCCTCAAGAAGCTGCAGGACCTGATCAACAAACTCACCACGACCCTGCAGACCCACAACACCACCCAGACCAACGTCACCGACATGATCCGCAGCTCCGCCAGCACATCCGACGCGGCGTTCAACCAGCTGACCTGACGCCCCGGGGCCGCCGATCACGGGCCCCGGTACAGACCCGCCCCGACACGCAGCAGGAGGAGTTTCCGTGAGCGACCTGAACGACGGCGTCATCCACGTCGAGTACAACCACGTCGACCAGGGCGTGGAGGACATGATTCAGCAGACCAGGGCCATTGAGACCACCCTGGACAACCTGGAGGCCGAGCTCAACTCGCTCAAGACCACCTGGGTGGGCGACGACTTCAACGCCTACGGCAAAGCCCAGGAGGGCTGGAACAACGCGGTCGTCGCGATGGAGCAGCTGCTGATGTCCCACGCCACGCTGCTCGGCAACGTCTCCGACAACTACCGGCAGACCGAGGCCAGTCTGGCGCAGATGTGGAGCGAACTGGACTGACCCCGCGGTGTGCCGGGTCTCGACCCGGCCTGCCCCGTCGGCAGGCCGCCTCGGCGGTCGTCGGCGGGGCGACGCGGAGCACCCTCTTCCGGCCGCCCCGCTGTCACACACCGGCATCCGCTCGAAGGAAAGACGGACCATGGCAGACCTGACCCACCTGGACGCGACGTCGCTCACCCAGTTCGCCGACAACGAGGTGCAGACCGTCATCGACGAACTCAAGAAGATCCGGCTGGACACCGCCGACACCCCTCCGGTCCAGTCGCTGTACACCATCTCCTCGACCCTCAGCAGCGCACCGAACAAGCAGCTCACCCTCGGTCCGATGGGAGCGACGGCAACGGTGCACGGGGACGAACTGAAGACCAACCTGGTGGCCCTCGCCACGGCCATCGACAAGGTCTACGTGAAGCACCGCGAGCTCTTCGGCGACATGGACACCAACCTCCGGGACACGGTGCGCACGCTGCTCAACACCTCCGGGGCTTCGCTGGACTCCATCAACAGCGAAAAGTTCATCTCCGCCATGGCCGACGTCGGCCAGGACCTCGGCGGCAGCACCACCTGACCTCCTCTCCACCAGAAGGCGAGCCTGGCGATGGCAGACGAAACGTCCGGGAACTGGGAGACAGTCGTCTACCTGATGACCGGTTACAAGATCCCCGACCGTGGCACCGTCACCGACGACCTGAAGGGCAAGTCCCGCAAGAGCGGCGACGGCGACGACCAAGCCGTCGACACGCCCTGGGTCAACGTCGTCATCAACAAGATCGGAAAGACGGACGCGACCACGCTCGCCCAGCGGATGGCCAATATGGGACCCCACATCCTCTTCTACGCCGGCACCGGTGACGGCGGTCCGATGGAGAACGCCAAGAAGCTCGACCTGTACGTGGCACACATCGGGTACGCGTGGCAGACCGGCACAGGAGTGTCGGGCACCAACTTCAACAAGTACTCCCTCGGAGCGGTGGCGGCGATCAACGCGCTCTCCTACCCCCCGTACCGCACGACGGGCTTCTCCTTCGACGGTCTGACCGTCACCGACCAGGACGCCGTGGACCTGGCCACGTTCGCCGACCGCGCCAGATCGATCGACCGGGCCATGACGTTCTTCGACCAGCACGAGCAGCGCCTGAAAGGCTGGGTCGACGCCATGAGCGGCGAGCAGTCGGCCTGGGAGGGCAACGCGGCCGGAGTCTTCGAGAACCTGATCGGGACTCTGCACACCCAGTACAAGCACTACAAGGAGCAGTTGGCGCCGGAGGGCTTCAGCTCGCCGGTCTCCAGCGTGGTCGACCACTACCGGCCCAGGACCTATCAGGCGACGGCCCTGATCCGTGCCGAGATGGGGTTGAACGCGAGCCTGCGCACCCTCAAGGTCGGGGCCGACGACTGGCGCGAGGACAAGGGGACGGTCTCCGGCACAGGGCCGGACGGTTCCGGGAACACCGTCACCGGGCACTGGAATCCAGAAGACGTGGTGCGCGGCGTCCTCGAGGAGGTCGTGCAATGGGTCAACGTGAACAACGCCGGCAAGGTGGTCACGCACTCGAACACCTACGGCTCCACGTCCAGCACCTCCGGCGGCACGGAGTACTGGTACGACCTGATGGCCGGGTTCAGGGAGAACGTACCGGCCTACGGACCGCTCAGCGATCCCAACACCTGGGCGAAGATCGCTACGGAGGCCGTCTCCCGATGGACCAACAACGTCGCCGCCACGCTCGATCCGGCCGCCCAGACGGCCCAGAACAGCCTGGCGGAGAGCTGGTCGAAGCTGCTCAACACCGACTGGGACCCGGACTACGGATTCGAGGAGGCGCCGCCCGCCACGCTCTCGGACGGTGGCAGCGACTCGAACCTGAACATGGACGACATCACGGACATTCTCAACCAGCAGTCCGGCAGCGTCAACAACGCGCTCAACGACATCGCCAACTCCACGAACAGCGCGCTGAACAGCCAGAACCAGGCATTGAACGACCTGGGCGCCTCCACCGACAGTTCGCTCAACGACCTGCTCTCCGGCGGGTCCAGCAGCACCAACGGCGCCCTCAACACCGGCGACCTCACCGGAGGTCTGGACACCGACAGCCTGCTCGGCGGTTCGACCGGCGACGGCAACACCGGACTCGACGGAACAACCGACACCGGAACCGGGGTCTCCTCCGCCTACACCTCGTTGCTCAACGGTGCGCTCAACGGGCTGGGTACGACGAGCGGCACCACGACGAAGATCAATGACGACGGAAGCATCACCGTCACCAACCCCGACGGCTCCTCGACGACGACCAGGCCGGACGGTACCGAGATCACCAAGTTCCCGGACGGCAGCACGTCCACCACGGACCCGAACGGCCTGACCACGCTGGTCAACGCCGACGGCAGCACGTCGGTGGAGAACCCGGACGGCACTGTCACCACCACGTACCCCGACGGTACCAAGACCACGCTCGACCCCGACGGTTCGTACACCACCACCGACGCCAACGGCTCCGTCGTGAACGGTGCGTTGAAGCCCGGGCAGTCCCTCACCAACCCGGACGGCAGCAAGACCACGGTCAACGCCGACGGCAGTGTCACGACCACCTTCCCGGACGGCCTCGTCAGCACCCTCAATCCCAACGGCAGCTTCACCGTGGACCAGCCTGACGGCACCGGCGTCGACACGTCGAGCGTCAGCGACGGTCTCTCGGGCACGACCACATCCGGTCTCGGCCACCATTCCGGCTCCGGCTCGGTCAACGGATCCCTCAACGGATCTTTCTCCGGCAGTCCGTCCACCGCGTCGTCCGCAACGGGTTCCCTCACCGATTCCGCCACCGACGGGGACTTCCTCTACGACGACGTGCCGTATGACTCGACCTTGTCCGGCGCACTGGGCGGGGTCGCGGGGAGCGGGGGCCTGTCCGCCGCCACGGGACTCAACCCCGGGGCGCTGGCTGCCGCCTCCAGGATGGGAGGCATGGGCGGCATGGGCGATCTGTCGGCGGCGGAGCGCGTCCGGTCGGGCTACGCCGACACCGACAGCGCCATCACCGGCACGCCTCTCAGGACCGCCGGCGCCTCGCGTGCCGCGATGGCCGCCGAGGAGGCCACGGCGGCCAGGACCGCGACCAGCAGTTCGGGAGCCCCGTTCTTCCCCGGTTCCGGCATGGGATCGGGCGGCCAGCCCACGCAGAGCGAGGACCGCACCCGCAGCACCTGGCTGTCCGAGGACGAGGAGGTCTGGGGCACCGACGAGGGCGGAGTACCTGCCGTGCTCGGCCGTGACGACTGACGAACCACGATTCGCACCCCACCCCGGAACAGCAAGGAGGAGAGATTCGGATGGAACCTGTCGAGGAACGACTCGCCCAGGCGATGGAAGCGCTGGAATCCACCAGGGCGGCGGTCGCCGCCGCGGACGAGAGGCTGCGCGCCGCGTCCGTCACCGTCCTCTCCAAGGACCGGTCGGTGGAGGTCACCGTCGGCCCGCAGGGCGAGGTGACGGCCCTGAAGTTCAGTGACGGCAAGTACCGCGCGATGGCCCCCGCCCAGTTGTCCGCCGTCATCCTGCAGACGCTGGGGGAAGCCCGTTCCCGGATGGCCCGGCAGGTGCTGGACACCTACCGGCCGATCTCCGAGAGCGTCCCGCAGCTCACCGGCGTGCCCGGAGTGGAGATCGACTGGGACGGGCTCTACGGCTCGATGGTCGCCGAGGGCGAGTCCGGGTCCGGCAAGGCATCGGGCCGACGGCTGCGCGACGAGATCGTCGAGGACCAGGACAACGACTGAGCCGTCCGACGGCGGCCACCAGCAGATCCAGTCCCGTCGCGGGCACGCGAGGGGCGACCTATCCACCCTGCCCCGGAGGTTCATCATGGCCGGCAACTCGTTCGAAGCGAACCCGCACGTCACACGCAGGGGCGCGCGGGTCATGCAGGAGATCGCGGACCAGGCGCACACCCTGGTCAACGACCTCATCAGGCATCATGAAATGCTCACCATCTGGGGCGGTCGCGACGACGACTACGCCCAGCAGGTGCGACCGCAGCTGGCGAAGACCTACCGGCAGATCTCCACCTCCGGGAAGCAGGTCACCGGCGCCATCCTCTCCGTGGTGGACAACACCGCCGGGTCGGCCGCGCACGTGGAGAAGGCCCGCGACGAGGCCTACGAGGGCATCGCGGCCGAGGCGGCGGAGTACGGCGGCAGGCACTGACCATGGGTGATCTTCGTGTCTCGGACGAACTGAACGCGTTTCTGATCGTGCTGATCGGTTCCGGTCTGCCCCAGGCGAGTGAGACGGGGGCGCTGCTGAGCAGCCGGAAACTGCTCCAGTTCGGGCATCAGATGGGGGCGCTTCGGGACGACATCGACTACTCGGTGAAGCACATCGGCGACTCGATGCCGGGGGACGCGGGTCACTCCTACGAGCGGGCGATGTCGGTCCTGACGGGCGCGCACGGGGGCACGGACTACCTGAAGGAGTACCAGAAGAGTCTGCGGGACATCGCGGCGGGGCACCGCGATCAGTCGCTGAACATCCAGGAAAGCAAATGGCAGATCATCGCGGAGTTGATCCGTCTGGTGATCGAGCTGACGATCCTGGCGGCGACCGCGTGGATCAATCCCGCCGCCGCGGGTGAGGCGGCCGAGGCGAAGGCGCGGAGCACGGCGGCCTTCCTGACGACGTTGGACCTCTTCCTCCGGCGGACGAACCTGATGCCGAGCCTGAGTGAGGCGTTGGAGGAGGCCTTCCAGGCGCTGGTGGTGCGGCTCGGGCTGATGGCGTTCAACGCTCCGGACATGAAGCCCTCGGGTATCGACTGGCGGGCGATCGGCCAGAACGCCGCGATCGGTGGTCTGGCGGGTTGGCTGTCCGGGCCGTTGCGGGGGACCGCGAACTGGTTCAACGGACTGTTCGGCAAGGAGATGAGCCGCGATCTGGCGAAGAACCTGTCGGACGATGTGACGTCCAAGGTCGGGCGGGATCTGCCGCCTTCGGTGAACGAGTCGTCGGTACTGGACCGGATGCTGCGCGCGCCGGGGAAGGTGTCGGAGTTCGTCGCGGACGGTCTGACGGAGGCGTTGCCGGAGACGCTGCTGGCGATGGCGTTCTACGGAGTGCCGTTCTCGTGGAGTTCGTTCGCGACGAGTTTCTGGACCGCGGGTGTCAGCGAGCTGAGCGAGGGGTTGCTGCACAGCGGGGTCGAGGGAGCGGTCTCGGATCTGCGCGAGGCGACGCGGGGCGAGGAGACGGAGGGCAAGCGGGGCGAGTCGTCGGCCCTGGAGCAGAAGGCTGCCGTGAATCCGGGCTACGGGTCGAAGGGATCGCAGACCTCGGGTGGGCTGGCGAAGGGTTCCGGTGGTGTCAACGCGCCGGCGGCGCTGGGTGGTCTGACCGGTGTCACGGCGCCGGGCGTGCAGCGTCCGTCGCTGTCCACGGTGAGCACGGGGAGCACGGGGAACGCCGGGCAGGACACGGCCGAAGGCACCACGACCGGCAGCAGGTCCGGTAGCCCGGGACGGGCGGAGGCGGCCCACGTCTCCACGGCGTCCGGCGGTCACACCGGTACCCGGCAGCAGAGCGAGGAGGGTGTCCACGAGGTCGGCACACCCGCCGGCAGCGACACCGGGACCGCCGAAGAGACCCCGGCGGTGGCGATGACGCCGACCAGCACCATCGCGACCCCGGCGGCGACCCCGGCTGCGGCTTCGGCGGCTTCCGCCCCGGACGCACAGCGGCCTGCGGGCGGTGGTTCCCATGAGGCGGGTCGGCCAGCGACGTCAGCGTCCTCCGAACCGGCGCGCACGACCGGGACCGAGCACGTGGAGGGCGGCCGCCCGGCGACCAGCAGCGCGGGGCAGGCCGAGAGCAGGGGCACGACCGCGACGGGTGCGGGCGTGAACCGTCCCGTCGCCGACGCGACTGAGGGGTCCGCGGCAGCGAAGATCCCGGCGGAGGGTTCCCGGCCGTCTACCTCCACCACGTCGGAAGCCGGCCGCGGCACCACCGCCTCGCCGTCATCGCAGGCGACCCGGGTCGCGACCACGACCGCGGCGACCCATCGGGAGGAGGGCACGTCCCCGTCCGAGGCGGACCGTGGGCCGGCGGCGGAACTCACGACGGCCGAGGTCGACGGCCTCCGGCTTGAACTCGCGGCAGGTTGGGGGCAGAACCGGCCTGGTCAGGATGATGTCGCCGTCGCCTTCAACATCGTACGGACGCATCAGAGACTGGACGGTTTCGAGCCCGAGGCCGAGCCGTCGTTCGATGTGCTGGACGCGGGCCACCTGGCCGTCTACGCGGTCGCGATGGAACTGCACGCAGATGGCGGCGACAAGAGGTCGGCCGTGGAGCTGTCGCGTCGGCTGGCACAGGGGCGTCCCAGGCCCGAGCGGGGCTACTTGGCCGGTGGCGGCGTGGTCCGAACGGCTGGGGAGCAGCCGGGGGACCCTCAGGTGGCCGGTACGAGCACTGGGCCGGGGACGGCGAGCGTCTCACGTCTCGCCACCGATTCCGCGGACCCCGCCACGCGGCCTGGCGAGATGTCCACGTCGTCCGGTGGGGCTGGAAAGCGCGGTGCTGAAGAGGCGTTCGCGGATGCGGCGTCGGTGGTGGATCCGGGCTCCGAGGTGCGGTCCCTTGCCGGTGGTGGGGAGGTGCCGCGGGATGTCGGGCCTGTGGAGGTGAGTTTTGCCGAGGCGTCGCGGACGGTGGGTGCGGCGCAGGTGGACGAGCTGCGGGTTCTGGCTCGGGAGTTGGCCGAGCAGGCGGTGGAGAATCGGCGACTGGGGCGTCAGCAGAAGCCCGTCTGGGTCAGGGGGCGGGGTAACAGCTCGGAGCATGCGGCGTTGACGGGGAGGAGCCGGGCCAGGAACACCGCGCGTGTGCTGGAGCGGCTTGTGGCGTTGGAGCTGAGTGCGCTTCAGCGGGGGGTTTCCGACCCTGTGGTCGTTGGTGATCTGCGCATCCGGTACGGCCATGAGGACCCCGCCGGGCAGCGCCATTTGGCTGTGGAGAATCGCCGTAAAGTGATCGTTTCGGTCGGTGAGGATCCCGTGCCGGCGGGGGTGTCGTGGGCGCCGTTGCGTGAGCCGGACGGCCCGCGGGGTCCGGAACTTGCGCAGAGGCCGTTGACGGTGGTGTTCGGCCGGGGTGAGAAGGGGGTTTCGCAGGAGGAGCGTCGTCAGATCGAGGATCTGGCGGACCAGATCGTGGTGAGGGCGCTGGGAAACCGGGCTCTGGGTCTGGGGCTGCCGGTGATCCGTGTCGCGGGGCGTGGGAACGGGCGTCGGGCGCGGGCGAACGGGCTGGAGCGTGCCGGCAACACCCGTGATGTGCTGCAGGAGGTCCTGCAGAGGAAGCTGTTGGAGCGTCAGGGGGCTGGCGAGGGATCGCTCGCCGTGGCCGATTTCGGCATCGTGACCGAGTACGACGATGCGCCGAAGGAGATCTATCAGGATCCACTGACCCACCGTATTGCCACCATCACTCTTGACTGGCCCACCGAGCCGTCCGGGCAGGAAGTCCCGGGTCGGGAGCCGGGGTTGGAGGAGAAGGCTCTGCCGCCTCTGCCCGCCGAGCCGGGTGAGGCGCCTGGGGGAGAGGGCGAAGAGTCTGACCCGTTGGTGCGTGTCGGGGTGTCGGATGACGCGGAAGACTCTGCGGAGCAGCAGACGTCCCCCGTCACGAGTGCCGTGCCGTCCCTGGACCTGCCGTCGCGAGACCGGATGCTGCTGGCGCCTCAACTGGCCGACGGATCGCCCGGCGAGACGGTGTCCGGGGGGTCGGTCCACACCGCACCGGCCGCCTCGGCGTCCGTAACGCAGCCCCCGATCGTGACCGCGGCGTCGGCGAGCGGTACCGCCGGGATCTTGGGGGACTTGACGCGCAGAGCCGAAATCCGGTCTGCCCTGGACATCCGTATTCTTGCGGCTGAGGGCACGCTGTTCCGGCTGAGCACTGATGACAGGCGGAAACTGGCAGCGAACAGCCAGCTGGTAGGGGACCTCAAGGTGCTGCTGACCCCGGCTGAGTTCGGGCGGCTCGCCGCACAACTGATGGTGGACATACCTGCCGACGTGCAGCTGCCGGTCACCGCCCGGCAGGAGATGCAGACCGTGATCGAGCTGATGCTGCGTGACCCCGATGTGACCGAGCGGCTCCTCATAGCCGATGTCCGAGTGATCGTGCTGCCCGAGAACGCGCCTTTGACGGATCTTCCGGATTTCCAGGACTACCGTGGCAAGAGATACAGCAGTCTCTGGTACGAGGATCTCAGAGGTGTCACATTCCGTAAAAGGGTGGTCGTAGGCGCAGAGAATCTGTATGGAGATCGACCGGGGCTGCGTCATGCCAAACCCTTTCCTGACGGATATTCAGTTGCGGTCCATGAATTCGCGCACGCCATCATGGAACATGGGCTCACACACGATGACGTGACGCTGATTCGCGATGTCTACATGAGCCGGCGCAACATGGGGCCGGACGCTCCGTGGCCAGACGGTATTCGGCGCGACATGAAAGGCAAAATACAGGACAACTATTCTTCGAGTGACGTGGAGGAATTCTGGGCCCAGTTGAGCACCGACTTTTTTAAGGCGAATGCCGGGAAAGACCCCGCAACAGAGCGGGAGCATGAGAACTCCGGTCGCTGGGTCGTCAACAACGAGCCCGGGATGCTGCCTCTGGTGGAGCGGCTCTACGGTAAGCGCGCCCGGATCCCGGGGGGCGTCAACCCTCGAAAACGGGAGGCCGCATTCGAGGGCGTTCGCGCTCTCTTCGCCGAGAACGAGGCTGCCGCACCCAGCGGCCCGGTGGCCAGTGAGCCGACGGACGATGATTTCTCGGTGGTGCCGCCTCCGGAAGACGATGACTTCTCGGTAGTGCCTCCGGAGCTGGAATTGGCACCCATGGCGACCTCGGACGCCGGGTCTGAGCGGTACTCGTTCACCGGCGGAAGTGAGCTGCTGGTTACTTCCCAGGTGTCCGGGGGGATGGTGTTCACGAGTGCCGTGCCGTCCCTGGATCTGCCGTCGCGAGACCGGATGCTGCTGGCGCCTCAACTGGCCTACGGCTCCACCGGCGAGACGGCGAGCGGTACCGCCGGGATCTTGGATGTTTCGGCCTCGCGAGGGTTGGGCGGGGTCGAGGATCTGTATCTCCAAGTGAATTCCGAACTGCGCAAGATGGGCGTAACGGCGGATCGGGCTGAGATCGTGGAGTCGCATGAGCGCCTGGTGCGGCATGGAATGCAATTCCCGAAGATGACGACACGGCAGGCGGCTTTTCAGATCGCGGTGGATGTGGCGTCGTGGGCCGGAGTGGATCCTCCACGGGCTCGGGGAGGCATGCTGCCCTTCTCGCGCAAAAGCCGTCCGAAGAAGAAGGACGTGCGGAGGCAGGTGCCGGACGCCGCGGAGTACGAGTCCGGCGTGGCGGAGACCTCGGTGGCCGGCCCGTCGGCCCCTTGGCCGGCGGTGTCGTACGGGCAGCCCGGTGGGGTGGTGCCCACGGGGGCGGCGTATCAGAACCTGCTGGCAACCGGTGATCCGACGTCCCCGGACGAATACCGGCCCCTCCCTGACCTGAGGACCACCTTCTTCTCGGGGCAGCTGGGGCCTGCCGGCGGCAGCTGGATGCCCGGGCCGCATATGGCGGCGGGCGCTGTGGACTCGCCGGTCTCGGCGGCATGGGGGCAGGACGCACCGTTCGCGGGTCAAGGGGGCTGGGGCCCCGGCTGGTCACCCGGATGGGGTGTGGCCGAGACCGACCCGGTGACACCTCGGACGTCCGGGACGCCGCGCAGCGGTGACCCCGACCACGAGAGCCGCTCGGCACGCGGGCCCAGGAGCCGGCGCAAGGCACGGGACGCCGGACAGCCCGGACCCTCCTTCGGGCCGCCGCCCTCGGTCAAGTCCGGGGCAGCGCGCGCCGAAGCCGTGACGCCGGCGACGCCGATCGTCGGGGAGGACGTGGACACGGTTCAGCGGCCGCAGGGCGTGTCCCCGGCGGTCGAGGAGGCCCTGCGCGCGCTGAGGGGTGCGGATGCCCCGGCGCGCGTACGGGTGCTGGCCGGACTGGACGATGAGGAGCGTGCACGGCTGGCGGTGGATGCCGCGGCGGTCAAGGCGCTGCGGGAGTCCATGCCGGCCGAGGAGTTCGCCGAGGTGGCGGCCTGGCTGCTGGTGGACGTGCCGCGAGAGGTCGGGCGTCCGGTGTCCGCGCGCATGGCGGCGCACCGGCTGGTGGCTCGGATGATGCGTGACCCCGAGGTCGCGGAGCGGCTGCTCACCCGGGGCAGCCGCATCGTGGTGGTGCCCAAGGACACGCCGATGACGAGGTTGCGGCCCTTCCGGCATCTGCGGGGCGAGGAGTTGGACGGGGGCCGATTCTGGGACGACGTGCGCGGAAGCGGTGGTCACGACACCGCGATCACCGAGGAGAACCTGCTGGGAGAGAGCTCCTCCACGCCCGGGGGTGAGTACGAGGACGGCTACTCGACCACGATCCACGAGGTGGCCCACGCCGTTCACCTGACGGGTCTCGGGGACGCCGACAACGCCCTGATCGCGCGGCGCTTCGAAGAAAATCGGAAGGCGGCCGGGCGAGACGTCTCCTGGCCCGACGGGCCGGCGCTCAGTCTGTCGGGCGAGCCCATGGACAACTACTCCTCGCGGAAGAAGGAGGAGTTCTTCGCCCAGCTGAGCACCGCCTACCTCGGAGGCAACGCGGGACGCGATCCCTTCACGGGACGGGAACGCATGAACGGCGCCGCCTGGGTCGCGCGGCACGAGCCGGAGCTGCTGCCTCTGCTGGAGCGCCTCTACGGCCCGGCTCCGCAGCGGGGTGAACTCGGACCGCTGAACCCGGTGCGGGCGGTGCAGGACGAGGACGAGGCACTGGCGGGCATGGCCGCGCTGTTCGCGCAAGAACCGGCCACCGAACGGGATCCGCGGCGTGCGGCCGGGGTTGCCACGCGGGATTACCGCGTCGGTGACGACTCGACCGAGTCCCGGACCGTGTTCGGTCCTCCGCCCGCGCCGACGTTGACGCACCTGTTCCCGCCGGCGGGGACGCCGGTAGCCGACTTGGCGAAGTGGCCCGGGCCTCTTACGCAGGACCAGGACGGCGCGGTGCGGCAGAAGGTGCGAGAACTGCTGGACGAGGGCCGTCTGAGCGCCGCGCGGATCCTGGTGAACCGGTTGGTCGAGCGCACGGCTCTGTTGCAGGAGAAGGCGACACGCTACGGCTCCGCCGCCATGAATCTCGAACACGCGATGAGGCGTCAGCTGGACCGGACGGCGACTCACGGCCCCAAGCTGGAGAGTCCACCGAAGTTCATCAACTTCTTCTGGATCGGGCGGGAGATGACCCCGGCCGCCGTGGCGAACGTCCTGCAGTGGGCGGAACTCGCCAAGGAGCACGGCTGGACCGTCCAGATGTGGACGGACACCGAACCGGTTTCGGCGGCGGACCCGAAGCCGATGCTGAGTACCTGGGACCGTTCGGCTCACGATGACATGGTGCGCGCCGGTGTGCGCTTCCGGCGGGTGCGCGATCTGCTGCCCCCGGACCGCCCGGCACGCTGGACCCGACGTGGATACGACGAAGGCTTCACCCTGAACGACCCCCGCATGAGGAAACTGCGGACGCTGTACAACACCGCCCGGCAGCGTCCCAAGGCCTATCCGATCGCCTCGGACGTCGTGCGCATCGGCATCATGCTGGAACAGGGCGGGACCTACTTCGACGTGGACATGGAGCCGGGGACGGTCGAACTCTTCACGCCGCTCAGAAGAATGGGCACCACGGACGTTCCGCTGATCGGGCCCATGTTCCGTGACAGGGAGGCCTATGAGAGGCAGCGCGCCGACTTCGCCGAACGGGTGCGTGTGCCGGCCGAAGAGGTGGAGATGGAAGATGTGGCTCGCTATGCCATGAGGCAGGGCATGTTCGGAAACGCGTTCATGACGGCCGTTCCGGGGATGGGATTCTTCGAAGGCCTTGTCGACGCGATCAGTGACGACACCCTGACATGGGATCCCGATGAACTGGCTGCCACCGGCGCTTTCCTGACCGGGCCGCTGCTCTATATGAACGTGGCGGCCTCCCACGTCGCCTCCTACGGGCTCGGCCAGGTCATGGAGTCGGAGACGGGTGCCGCGATGGACCCGCTGGAACTCGGGCGCTGGGCCAAGCTGGGCTGGCTCACGCCGGAAAGCGAGAACCAGGTGGACCGGTCGGCCGCGGCGACTCCTCGGACGGCGAAGACGCCCCGTACACCCCGTACACCGAAGACGCCCCGTACACCCAAGCCGCGCGGCGGTGGACGGGACCGGGGCAGGCAGGGAGGCGGGTCCGGGAACGGCCGCAGGACGGCGGACCCGGGAGGGTTCGCGCCGGCCTTCGCACCGCCACCGCCGCCGTCCTCGGCCACGGCCACGGCCACGGCCACGGCCGGGACCGTGGGCGCCGAACGCCCCGCGGTCGCCCGGACGGAGGAGACGGTCGACACCCCGGGCGCCTCGACGTCCCCGGCGCCCCTCCCGAAGGCCCCGAAGCGGGCCACGCTCGCGGAGCGCGCGCCCGTCGACGAGCCCGAACGGGGCGGCGACTCCGAAGCCGACGGGAGCGAGAACGAGGCATCGCCGCAGCCGGAGTCGGACGACGCCCACAGTCACCGCGAGGCCGCCACGGCCGACGACAGCGAGAGAGGATCCCGGTTCACGCGGGGCGCGTCCCGGGCCGCCGGTGAGCATGCCGGGGCCACCGCGCACACGGTGATCGAGATGGACCGGGTCCGCAGCGGCCCTGAAGCGAACAACTCGCCGTTCCTGGTGCCGGAGGCGCTGGGCGACCTCGTGGTCACCGTCGCGCCGAAGTTCTCCGCGGAGGGCGCGGAGGCGTGGGCGCACCGCGTCATGCAGACCACCCGGCTGCCGGTGGACACCGTGCCCGGGGGCCTGGACGAGGCGGCCGAGCAGGCGATACGCGAGGACGTCCGGCGGCACCTCGTCGGCCTCCTGGCCTCGCCGGCCCGTGAGGAGGCCACGACCGACACCGCCCGGGAGGAGCTGAAGCGGCGGCGCGACGAGGAACTCCTCGGCTGGGAGGAGAAGTTGCAGTCCGGTCGTGCCTTCGTCTCGCAGGGACGGCTGGTGTGGCTGCTGCCGGTGCTGCGGGACGTGCGGCAGCTCTCGGAGGGCGGCGGCGACCGGCACAGCGTCGTCGACGACGAGGCGGCGGAGGACGAGAACGCCGGGGCCGAGGGGTACCGCGTGGCGTTCGGCTCGACCACCGGGAAGGGGTCGGCCACGTCGGGGCGCAAGTGGGAGGGTGCCGCGCAGATCATCAACGTCATCAGCCAGCAGCTGAGCCGTATGGCGGCGAGCGTGATCGCCGCCCCGTTGGTCAGTGTGACGGGCGAGACCGCGACCGAGGACAGCTGGACGAAACTGAACATCGCGGGCAGCAAGCCCTTCGTGCGGGAGCGCGGGGCCCGGCGTGCCGACCTCGCGTTCCGGATCTTCGTGGACGGCCAGGAGGCGGACTACCTGGCGGATCGCGTCTCGCGGGCGCCGCGGGTGCGTTCGACGGTTCCGCCGCCGCTGACCCGGCCGGAGTTGGACGGCATGGAGGGGGCCGACCAGCCGGGCACCGTGGTGCCGCGCCGCCTCACCGTCGAGTACCCCCGGCAGTTCCTGGGAGACGACGCGCTCCAGTCGCTCGACCCGGCGGACGCCGGATCGGACGTCGGATCGGACGTCGGATCGGACGGCGGATCGGACGGCGGCGCGGATGCGGGCGCGGGTGGCGCCGGCCGGACCCCGCGGCGCAGCCGCATCCCGGTGTTGCTGAACGCCGTCAACGTCACCGACGCCGTCGCGGACCTGCACGGCGCCCTGCGCCGCGCCGGGATCGACGCCGAGACCGCCGTGGACATGCTGAAGGAGATCAAGGACCAGATCACCGAACGCGGCCTGCGCAACCGCAGCCGGCTCATGCTCGGCGGCGGCGACGTGTCCGGTCCGATCGTGGTGCGGGACGGGACGACCAGCACGGAGACGTTCAGCGGCCACCTGCGCTTCCAGGCGGTCCCGGTGCCCGGCACCGTCACCGTCGAGGGCGTCGCGCCGGGCATGTCCACGCGCACCGACATCGGCTCCGGCCTGACGCTGACCCACCAGAAGAAGTTCGAGTCGACGGCGGCGGTCTCCCTCTCGTACAACGCGAGCGGCCTACGGGCCGGCGCGCCGGCCCACCAGGAGAGCGGGACCGCCCCGGCGGGGCCGGTGAACATCGTGACGGGGATGCTGCCGATGCTGTCGGGCGGCGCCGAGGCGAAGCGCGGCGGATCGTCGGGGCTGGGCGCGCAGACGATGAACCACACCGTCCTGAACGCGTCCGACGACCAGGTGCGGGCCACCGTCCGGATGCGGCTGGACATCGACGTCGTCTCCGACTCGGGCCCCCGGGTGGATCGGGTCAGTACCGTCCTGAAGGCCGAGGTCAGCGCCCCGCACCGGAGCGGGCGGGGCGCGCGGTTCCTCCAGCGGGAGTGGGCCGTCCCGCCCCGGCTGCGCAAGGCGGCCCACTCGCCCCAGTGGATCACCACCACCCAGCCGCCCGTGTTCCGGCCGTCCGGCGACTTCGACATGGAGTGGTCCGGGGACGCGGGGGCCGACACCCGCTTCACCGTCGCCACGTCGATGCCGGGCTCGCACCTCGTGCTCCAGACCTTCCGCGAGATCCTGGAGCGGAGGATCCCCGACCTCACGTTCACCGACAAGTTCCGAATCCCGCTGAACCGGACCTCCGTGGAGAACGAACTGGCGTCGTTCTTCGGCCGGCACGCCCTGGAGGCCGACGTCGCCGAGGCCCGGCACGGCATCGTCCACACGATCCGCCTCGCCGACCGCGCGTTCCGCCTGACGGCGACGCTGCACGCCCGGGACACCCCGTTCGACGCGGTCGAGTACGAGTCGACGGTGAACCAGAGGCAGATGACGATGACGGAGTCGTCCGGCGCCGTGGCGGGCTCCAACGGCTTCGACGTGGGCTTCGGCGGCGGTGTCCGCGTCGACATCAACACCACCCAGGGACACTCGGAGTTCAACGGCAACGGCGGTCGGATCACCTTCGCGGTGGGCCCTGAGTACGGGCGCGCCCGGGGCACCGGCGACGCGTTCCAGACGGCGGCCGCCTCCTACCGCCGGTCCGAAGTCACCAGGACCGTGAGGGAAGGGGCGTTCGCCGCGGCCTGGCACCTGTCGGTGGACGAACTCGGCGCCGAGGGCCGACCGGAGGAAGTGTGGCTGTCCGGGCGGGACATGAGCGTCCAGGTCATCGACGGGCCCGCGACACAGGAGCCCCGGCAGGACGAGTCGGCGGTCGTCCGGAGCGCCCGTGAGCGGGGCCTCGTCCGCCGGCTGCGGCTGGAGTCCGGCGGGGCCAGCGGTATGTACGCCCAGTTCACCCAGTTCCCGCAGCTCACCCAGGCGGTCTCCGACCTGTACGCGCGGCTGCACGGCGTGGCTCCGGGGGACATGCCGCCCGCTGAACTGCCCGAGGCGCTCATCCGGGAGCTGTCCCCGCGGGCCTTCGCCGCGCACCTCCAGGAGGCGGGGTCCACCCACGCGCGGGTCGTGGGTCTGCCCCGGCGCGGCGAGTGGAACCAGGCGATGTACATCAGGCTCGACTTCCTCGAACGCGTCGCCGATCGCAGGCTCGCGGCCGATCCCACCGAGTTCGAGCAGTACCAGTCGAGCCGGTCGACCCACACCCGGACCGTCACCGAGGGCGGCAAGGTGTCCGCCGTGGCCAGCCTCGCGGGTCAGTACCGGCGTGAGTTCGGCGAGAGCGGCGACACCGCGTCCCACGGCACCGCCACGGTCTCCGCGACCGGCGGCGCGGCGGAAACCGGCGCGGAAACCGGCGCGGAGACCGAGACCGACAGCGCGCCCCCCACCGCGACCGGCGAGGGCCACTCCGACCACCGGCGGACGAACGACGCGGCGCACGAGCTGTCGGACGAGCTGTCGGACGACGACTTCCGCGTCCCGGGGGCCTACCCGGCCGATCCGGCCCCGAGCATCCCCACGCTCGCCCGACGCGGACCCAGCGTCGTCAACCCGGGCGCCCAGGAGGAGCACGCGTCCACCCGCGAGAACGAGGTGTTCCGGGCCGGCGGCACGGTCGGCGGCGGCGCCACCGCGAGCCGGGGCACCAAGAACGTCGACGCCGTCGGCGACATCCACATCACCCGTGTCACCTTCACCGACTCGGTCAAGGACGAGAACAGGGACGAAGTCGACGTCTTCCCCACCATGATGTCCGGCGACGTCCAGATCACGGTCACCCTCAATCGGTGGCGGGACGACAGCGGTCTGTCCGGACTGCTGCCGGGCGCCTCGGACCGCAACGACACCGTCGAGAGCCGCGGCCTGTCCGCCACGTACCGGGAAGCCGGCACGCTCCTGGTGCCCGATCGCATCCGCGAGCGGATGGACGACGATCTGGCACAGCAACTCGCCGCCGAGGTGCTGGACCGCACCCGCTTCGCCGAGCAGGCGGACCGGCTGGCGGTCACCGCAGGTCACCTCGCCATCTCGGCCCGGTCGTTCCACGATACGGCCGTGCCCCGGGTGGCCGCGGACGGCCCGCTGCTCGACCTGCTCCAGCGACTGGGCGGCACCCGGCAGCCGACGGCCGACGAGCTCGGGCCGTTGCGGCAACTGAGCGAGGCGTTCGCCAAGTTCGCCGACGATGCGGTGCGTGACGCCGGGGCGATCGACGCCGATCACGCCGAGTTCTCCCGGCGGGCCGCCGAACTCGCCGAGTCCGGGCGGACCGCCGCGGAGGTCCTGCGCCTCCTGCCGGGCCTGCGCGTCCGGCACCCGGAGCCCACCGCCCTGGATCTGCACACCGACATGGCCGACGCCGTGGCCCGCGCCGAGAGCTTCTCGGCCACCGCGGCGAGGCTGTCCACCGCGGCGAGTCGGCTGCCGGACGCCGCCCGGCTCGTGCAGGTCCGCGCCGCCGAGGTGGCCGAACTGCTCGCGGACGGCGCCACGCCCCGCGCGACGATCAGCGAGGTGGACGTCACCGAGGACAGCCCACGGGACGAAGTCCCCGACCCCGGTCAGGACGACACCCGGCGGGCCGCTGCCCTCCGCCGCGCCGGGCAGGCGCTCGCCACCGCCCTGGGCCGGATGCGCGACACGGCCGGCACGCTCCGGAACGCGACCGTGGAAGCCATCGACCAGGCCGCTCGACTGCCGGGCAGGTCAGCCGATTTCCCGGAGCGGGCCCTGGTGATCCCCCGTGTCCGCTCCGACAAGGCCCAGCTGGATCGCGCCTACCACACCATCGTCCCCACGACCGCCATGCACGCCGAATACCTCAGTGCGGGCGACGTCTTCGAGGCGATCGTCGCCCACCTGGTGGGGGCGGGCCACCTCCAGCGGGACCGGGAGGGCACCGTCATCCCCGACGCCCTCTACCGCTCGGTGCGCTCGACTTTCGCCAGCGGGGCGCTGCGCGACCAGTTCCACGCCGCCATAGGCACCGGCGTCACCGGCTGGTACACCCTGCCACGCGGCGGTGGCAGCCTCGGCGCCCGGCATCTGCGGATAGGCGTGTCGGCTTCGCGGCTCGGCAACGCGCTGTGGAACCGGCCGCGGCCCGAGGTGAAGCTGATGTACCGCACCGAGTCGGCCTGGCAGGGGAAGGACGCCGTGGTCCAGGCGCTGCGCCTGGACATGTCGCTCAGCGGCAAGGCCAACGGCGGCACGAGCGGCATCCACGGCGGCCTCGGCGTCGACGGGTCCCTGGTCCGCGAGGCGAAGACCTCCCGCGGTGAGGTGATCAAGGACATCCACATCTCCCGCGTCGATCTCACTGGCGCCATCCAGGAGTTCGTCCACCCCATCGACTTCGACATCCGGATCGACGCGTACGCGACGCTGCCCGCCTTCCTCCAGGCGCCGCGCGACGCGGTCACGGCGATCTGGGACCGTGCAGTGTCGTGGCTGCCGGACGACAACGTCCTCCGGATCGCGGTCCGGACGGTCCGCCGGTACACCGACCCCTGGACGCCCCTGGAAACCATGACGTCGCTGTGGGCCCGCTACACCCCGGGCGGCGCCCTGTCCAGCGCCCGATTCCCCGTTCCACAGCAGCTCGTGCAGGTTCTCGTCCCGGAGTCCTTCACCACCGAGCTGGATTCCGACACCGCGATGCCGAACTGGGTGCGCGCCCTCCAGGATCCGTCCGACCTCAGCTGGGCCCCGCCCATGGCGGCGCTGCCGCCCGCCGCCGTCGAGGACGCCACCGAGGACGTGCGCTCCTGGGGCGGCCCGGTGCTGTACGCGGTGCAGACCTGGGCGAAGGCAGCGGCCCTCCACTCGGCCGTCGCGCCGCCGCTCGAGACCGAGGACGACATCGAGAACCTGCTGCGCGCCAGCCGCCTCGAGCCCGGCTCCCCCGAGAGCAGGGTGTACGACCATGCCGTCAGCTACAACTCCATGCGGCCACGCCTCAAGGAACTGCTGCGCGGTACCTACACCGTCGACGTCGGCGGCGTCCCGGTCCGGGTCCGGCTGGAGCTGACCCGGTACCAGACGTACAAGCCGCCGGCCGACGACGGCAAGGTCCGCACGTACAACCCGACCACGACGGCGTCCGAGAACGAGAACGCCCGGAGTTTCTCTTGGGCGGTCGCCGCGGGACCCGACGTCGTCCGTGTGCCCCGGCACGGTCGGCACGAGATCGTCAATCTGCTGGCCAAGCGTGAGCTGTCCGAGGAGTTCAAGAACGCCTACGAGATCGGCGACACCGACGAGTCCAACCGGCTGGTGAGCAAGGTCCCCTATGCCCCCTACCTTTTCGACGCCGTGCTCCGGATGGAGCCCGTGCACAACCCCCGCCGCGCCCTGCATGTCGAGGTGAAGGGCGGTGTGCTCGCCTCGATCCCCCACCGCAGCGACGAGGACCTGGCCCGCCGCCTGACGGACCTGACGTCCGGCGGTACGCAGCCGCCCGCGCCGGCCCTCACGGCGCCCCCGGGTGACAGCCTGGCCGGCGGTGACACCCCGCCCGGCGGCAACCCGCCGCCCGGTGGTGGGAGCAGCCCCGGGGAGTCCCCGGAACGGCCCGGCGCACCCGTGGCCGACCCGGCCGGGCAGGAGAGGGCCGCGCTGCGGGAGGCGTGGGGTGCTGACCTGGCCGGTCGCAGCCTTCCGGCGGCAGAAGCCGCGACACGGGGTGCGACGACGAGCAGCGCTCTGGAGGCCTGGGAGCGATGGGAGTCCGCCGCCGGCGACGTCGAGGCGAGCGGCCGGACCACGGGCGTCGGGGCGGCCCTCGACCGGGCGACGCGCGAGATGGTGGCCTGGGGAATGGCCCCGGGGCCCCGGCAGTATCAGCGGCGCGACGCCTTCGAGCGGACCTGGCGGCAGCAGCAGGCCGCAGCCGCAGCCGCCTCGGCGCCGCCCGCCGAGCTTCCGGCCGAACGCCCCTTCGCGACCCCTGCCGAGCCGCCGCCCGCTCCGCCGCGCAACGCCGGGCAGCAGCCGTCGCCGAGCACCGGTACCGCCGTGAAGGGGGCGCGCTCCTGGGCCGAGGCACACCGGCACGGAGCCACCGAGGCCAGCGCCGCCGCCGCCCGCGACCGCTGGCAGGAGGCCCGCCTGACCTATGCCGCCGCCGACGACCGCCAGCGCGCCCTGGAGGCGGCCAGGCTCCAGGCAGCCGAGGACGTCACCCTCGACGGCTCGGTGAGCGCGCTCCGGGACGCGTACGAGGCCAACCTCGCCCTCATGCAGGCTGAACGCGAGATGCAGGCATGGGGGCTGCCCGTCGCTCTCGCCGGAGCCCGTCAGACCTCCCCGGGCCACGACACCGCCCTCGCGCACGGCGAGGCCGGGCCACACCACGCAGCGCGGGAGAACGCGGCGCAGGAGAACGCCGGGGCCGGGCAGGGAGGTGTGGCGCAGGACGAGACGCGGCCGGACCTGGAGCTGCACGGCATGTACCAGCCGCCGATCGGCAACGGGACGGTGCCGAACGCCGCGCCTGCTCTGCCGCCCGCCCCGCCGCTCCCGGGCGGGTACCGGTCCGCGCTGTCCCCCGCGCGCGTCGACTTCGCGCCCGGCGAGACGGACCTCGACGACCAGGCCAGGGCGGCCCTCGATGAGACCGCCCGGACGCTCGCCTACGCGCTGGCGAACTGGCGGGGCCAGGGCGCGAGCGTGCTGCCCCCGGTCAATGTGACGGCCCTCGGCGACCGTGCCCTCGCCAAGAAGCGCGCCACCGCCGTCCAGCAGCACCTGACGCTCGCCCTCACCCGCCGGCTACGGCGGATCAACGCCCCGGACGTGGTCCCCTCCGTCTCGCTCTTGTTCGGGCGGCGCGGTGCTGACGTGGAGGGCGAGGGACAGGTGACGGTGGGCCTCGACGAGACTTTCGCGCTGGCCCACGGCGACCCGGTCGCCATGGAAGCCAAGCGGCGCACATACCCCATGCGGATGCCTCCCGACGGACCCGCGCTGCGCGACGCGCTGGTGAACGCCAGACAGGGGGACCGCCTGGTCCGCCTCGGTGAACTGCCTCCGGATCAGCGGCGCTGGCTGGCAACCGACCACGCGACGGTCCTGGCGCTCGGCAGGCTGCTGACCCCGGAGGACTTCGCAGCGGTGGCGGCCAAGCTCATGGTGGACGTGCCCGCGGGCACAGAGTCGCCGCTGGCCGCCCGCTACGAGCTGGAGCAGATCGCCGGGCGGATGCTCGGCCACCCCGGGATCGCCGTCGAGCTGCTGCTGCGCGGCACCCGCCTCGTGGTGATCCCGAGGTTCGGCAGCTCGGACCAACTCGGCTTCTCCGCACAGCGGTGGGCGGGGATGAAGAAGTATCCGCGGGACTTCGCGGACGCCGCTCACCCGCCAGTGGCGATGATCAACGAGGAGAACATCACCGGCGTCCTCAGCCGAAAAGGCCAGGTCGTGTTCCCCGACGGTTCGTCGACCGCCGTGCACGAACTCGCCCATCTCGTGCACTTCATGCTCTCGCCCGCCGAGCAGCAGCTGATCACCAACACCTATGAGGCCCTCCGCAAGGAGGACCGCGACGAGGTCCGCGACGCGGGCGGGGCTGCTGTCCAGCTCACGTCGCGCTGGCCGAACGGCCCGCTGTTCGCGGTCCGCGACGCGGCGAAGGGCGGGGTCAGCGAGGCGAACTACTCGGCGAAGAACGAGTTCGAGTTCTTCGCCCACCTGGTGAGTGCCTGGATGGGCACGAACCTCGGCAACGACTTCCGGACCAGGCTGGAGCTGAACAACGGCAGGTGGTGGGTGGAGCAACATGCCCGGTCGCTGGAGACCCTGCTGACCACGTACTTCGGCAGCGGCCACTACGGCAGACACGCCTTCACCGCCAACCCCGTCAACAGCGAACTGGCGCTCGTCCACCTCACCGATTTCACGGCGCTCGTCGAGGGCACCGGAACGGGGGGCCAGAGCACCGGCGGCGCGGCCACGCCGGACGACGCGCCGGACGACGCGGTGGACGACGCGGTGGTCGACACCTTGCACGGCGCCCCTGCCCCGGCCCCGTCGCCGAAGGGCAGGTCGGCGCAGGCGGGTTCTGGGGCGTCTTCGCCGGCGGCGGGGCCGTCGCAGGCGGATGCGTCGGCGGGTGCGCCGTCGCCGTCGCCGGTGCGGGTGGTGCCGGACTTCGACAAGGACAAGTTCCGGGAAGATTCTCTGGCGTTTGAGGAGCGTTTGAAGAAGATCGCGGGGCTGGATGGTTCGAAGGAGTTCCGGGAGAATCTTGATCGGTTCTTCGATCATTTGTGGCGGGATGGTCAGCGGCGGGACAACGGGGACACTGCCGGTGAAAAGGGTGTGAAGGAGGCTGTTGCCGGGCTGGTAACCGGTCTTCAGGCGGTGCGCGGCTTCGAGGTGCCGTTCGAGTGGGTGATGGCGCATCAGGGCGAGCAGGATTTCGAGGTGTTGCTGGCTGAGCAGGCGGATCACGCAGTGAAGCATGGCCGGTTGTGGTCGAAGCTGAATGTCCGGACGTCGATGAAGGCTTCGCGGCGGGAGGAGGGTGTGTTCCTGGAGTCGTCGGTCGCGGGGTTCCTTTTCAATGGCCTGTGGTTCGGTCATTCGTGGGGTAGTTCGTTTGCGATGACGTGGTTGTGGGAGACGCTGTCGGCGACGTATGTGTCGGGTCTTGAGGGCATGGTGCAGGCGGATGTTCTTGATGGTGTTCATCCGACGAGTGTGCTGACGGTGATCGAGTGGCCGCGTCTGCTGAAGCTGATCGAGTCGGGTCGGGTTGACGGGCTGCAGGTCAATATCTACGAGTCCGATGAGGACGGGCGTGAATTGACCAAGACGGGCGAGACCGTGGTCCGTACTCAGACGGAGTTCGACGCGCTTCCGCATCCGACGCGCAAGGACTGGGGGCCCTATCAGGGGAATGTCAACGCGATTGCGACGCAGCTGACCGCGATGGACCTGTACCTGCGTGAGTCGGGTGTGTCGGTGAAGGCCGGTGAGCGGGTCTCGACTGCGGTGGCGCCGTGGCCGACGCCGTGGTCGGGGACGTTCGGCGCCAGTGCCGGGTCGGCGCGGTCGGTGTTCTTCGCAGCCGGTGGCGTGGGGGAGGGTTCGCAGTCCCCGATGGTGTGGACGCCGTCGTCGGCGCCGGTTTCCGCGACGGGTTCGGATGGGGGGAATGGTGGTCTGCCGGACCTGGAGGGGGTGTGGCGGTGGGCCAATGAAGAGCTGAAGTTGTTGGGCAGCCGTCCTGCCAACCGTGCGGCGGTGGAGAGGGAGTTCGCGTCGTTGCGGCGGGCCGAGGTGGTGGGCAGACCGTTGCAGGAGCTGGGCCGGGTGATCGCGAAGCGGCTGGACCACCAGCAGAGGCTGTTGGTCGGGTCGCAGGATGGTGCCCCGGGCGGGCGGGCGTCGGGGTCGGGATCGCCGGTGGCGTGGCCGTCGCAGGCGGGTGTGTCGTCGGTGCCGGTGTCGGATGCGCCGGAGACCGAGCCTGGGGTGTTCGCGGAGGAGGAGGTGACGGTACCGCAAGGGACCGATCCGGCTGAGGTGCGGCAGCGGGCCGTGGAGCTGATGGCGAAGGTCCACGACGAGTACGGGGTGACCACCGACTCCCGGGCCGGCGTCACGGCGGTGAAGGACTCGAATCCGGGGGCGGACCAGGAGACCCTGAACAAGATCAAGACCCGGCCTTGGGACCTGCGGGAGCTGGAAGGGGTGAGCGCCGCTCTCGGGCACTACGCGCCGATCATGGGCCGCAGGCGTTCCGGCTCGTCCCGTTCCGCGCATGAGCAGGAGGTCACCTCCGTCGGTTCGGTGAACTTCGCCATCGCGGGCGAGCAGGTCAATCTCGAAGCGGTGGCGGAGCATATCGCTGAGCACAGGGCGGTCAACCTCTACACGATGGCGGTGGTGCAGACGTCCTTCGATGGCGGCTCCCGCGACATCGAGGCCACCGTCACCCACGAACTGGCGCACGGCCTGCTGGCCTACACGCTGCCGTCGTTCACCGAGGCGTTCGGAACGTGGGACGCGGACGGCGAGCCTGTCCTGGCAGAGGGCGCCGAGGCGCCCTGGCAGAGCGCCAAGACCCCGGAGGACGACTTCGTCGCGTCCGTCAAGTCGCATCTGCGGGGCAGCGAGGAGTTCGCGTCGGGCGCCCCCAGGCACGCCGCTGCCGTCAGGAAGCTTGCGGAGGCGTATCGGGGCGTCTTCGCGAGACGGGGAAACGAGCTGGCCCAGGCCAGGGCGAACCGCATCGCGCGGGCTCTGAAGGAGAAGGCGCTGCGCGAGTTCGGTGTGGCGTCCGGCAGCTGGGATGCCGACGGCTTCCAGAAATTCGCGGGTGAGCGGCCGATCACGAAGTACGGCGCGACCAGTCCGAGCGATGATCTGTCGCAGACGGCGATGATGTACTTCCTCGACCCGGACAAGCTGCGCGAGAAAGCCCCGCTGCGGTTCGCCTTCCTCGACGCCGTCGTCGACAATTGGAAGGCCGCGGGCTCCGGCGCGACGCCTTCCGCCGATGCGGTGGCGCCGGCCGGCCGGGAGGGTTCCCAGTCTCCGGTGCCGCTGACGGAGTCGCCGGCTCCTGGCTCCGACGCTGCTACCGACACGGTCTCTGACGCCGGTGCCGACGACGCCGGGCGGCGGATCCTGCCGGAGGGCGGGGCGACGACCGCCGAGCGGTTGCACCACGCGGAACGCGCCTACGTCCCCCCGCCCGCCGTCGGCGGCCGGTCCCCGGTGTGGCGGCTCCTGGACGGCGCGGCCGAGGGCGTTCCCGCGGCGGACCGGGCCATGGCGGAGGCCGAGGCGGCCGAGTGGGAGCGGTGGCAGAACGCCACCGGGGACCTGAGCGAGGCGCTGGAAGCGCTCAGGGCCCTGGAGGACGCCGAGGCGGCGGCCCCCGAGGCGGCGGCCCCCGAGGCGGCGGCCCCCGAGGCGGCCGGTGCCGCGGCCGAGGCCGCCCAGCACGCCGCCCGCCAGGCCGCCCAGCACGCCGCCCAGCGCGCCGTCATGGTCGCGGAGGACGCCCGGGACAGGGCCGCCGCCGACCTCGCGGCACGCGGCTACGACCCCCGCCACCTCGCCGCCGAACTGGCCCGGATCACCCGGAACCTGGCACCGCACTCCAGCGGTATCAGGGCCGGTACGCGCCCCCTGCCGGACCCGGCGCGGCGGCAGCAGACGTCCGCCGCGGGCACCTCCGCGGCTGGTGCGCCGAGGCTGCCGGGCACCTACCGGGCGGGAGCCGCCCCCGTCGGCTTCACGTTCCACGACGCCGGGACCGGGCTTGACGAGGACGCCCAGGATGCCCTGCACGACACCGCGTGGTCGTTGGCGTACGCACTGGCCAACTGGCGTGCCCAGGGCGCCGACGTGCTGCCCGTCGTGGAAGTGGAGATCACCGGTGACACGGCGCTGGCCGCGGAGCGCGGGCGGACCGTCGAGCAGTACCTGGCCCGGACCGTCGGCGCCAACCTCCAGAAGATAATGGCCAGGCCTTTGCCGGTGGAGATCCGGGTGCAGATCCCGCCCCGGGCGGGCGTCCGAGGCCCCCGGGCGCGCGGCGCTGCCTCCCGCGCCGGTGCCGCCGTGGTGCGCCTCGACGAGTCCCGGGCCGTGCAGGCCGCGCTGGCCGACCCACAGGGCATGGAGGCACGCCGGACCACCTATCCCGTGCGGATGCCGGACGACCCGGCCGCGGTGCGGCAGCGGCTGCTCGACCTCACGCAGGCCGACCGGCCCGGCTACCTCGCGGGGCTGGCCCCGGAGCAGCGACGCTGGGTCGCCGCCGACTCGACGACCGTCGAGGCGCTTCAGGCGGCGCTGTCCGCGGGCGAGTTCGCGGCGGTCGCCGCGGCTCTGATGGTGGACGTACCGGTCGGCACCGAGGGACCGCTTGCGGCGCGCTACGAGCTGGAGCAGAGCGCCGCCCGGATGCTGTACGACAAGTCTGTCGCGGCGGAGCTGTTGCGGCGCGGCGCGCGCCTGGTGGTGATCCCGCGGGTCCACACCCGCATCGCGCGCGACCACGCCCCGGCCCGGTGGGCCTTGAACATGCCGGTACGGTCCTTCGCGGACCGCTCCCACCCCCCGGTGATGATGATCGACGAGGAAAACGTCGTCGGCGGCCGGGACCGGAACGGCAACGTGCCGTACACCGACGGCAACTCGATCGCCGTGCACGAGATGGCGCACATGGTCCACTACGTGCTCGCGCCCGACCAGCAGGCTCTGATCACAGCCGCGTTCAACTCGGCCATGAAGGCGGACCGGCGCCGGATGAACCCGCTGGTGCGTCCGTACCAGCTGCCGTCGCAGTGGCCCAACGGTCCGCGCTTCGCCGTCACCGGCGCCGACCGGACGGTCACCAGCCACAACTACTCCGCCACAGACGAGTTCGAGTTCTTCGCCCACCTCGTCAGCGCCTGGATGGGCACGAACGTCGGCGCGGACTCGCTCACCGGCCTGCCCATGAACAACGGCAACCGGTGGGTCGCGGAGCGGTTCCCCCGCCTCGTGGACCTGCTGACCAGTCTCTTCGGCCCCGGCCACCACGGCGGCCACGAGTTCGCCGCCAACCCGGTGAACACCGTCGAGCTCCAGTACGAGCATCTGCGGGACTTCACCGCCCAGTTGGACACCGCCGACGCCTGGCGCGCGGCGCTGACCGGCCACGTGGACCCCGGCGATGCCGACGGCCTGCGCCGGCTCTGGGCCGCCTGGGAGGAGTGGGAAACGGCTCAGCAGTCACGCGCGAAGGCCCGGTCGGCCCTGGACGCCTTCAACCGCACGTCGTCCGGGTCGGCCGGCCCGCTCCCGCCGGACTGGTCGCGGGCCGCGGCGGCGCTCGGACAGGCCACCGGCCGGGTCGACCGGGCCGAACGCGACCTGCGGATCCTGGGGTTCGACCCCGACCGGCTCGCCGAGGAGCGCGACGACCTCGTCCGGTCCTCGGCCCGGCACGATGCCGCCGCGTGGCGCCCGTCCGGTCCGCTGGCGGACCGCTCGGTGTTCGAGGCCGCCGTCCGCGAGGCGCGGCGGATCGAGCAGGCCACGGACGCCGCCGTGCGGCGCTGGCAGGACGCCCAGGCAGACCTGGCGTCGGCCCGCGTGGTGATGGACGCGCTGGCCGACGCTCCCGCGGGCACCGAGGAACGGCAGGGGTGGGCTACGGCGGCGCAGATCTGGTCCGATGCCCTGGACACCGTCGAGGCCGCGGCGGCGGAACTCCGCTCCCTGGGCACCGATCCCGACGACCTCGAACCGGAGATCGCCCCGCGCGGCCAGGAGCCCTCCGGGACCGCCGCCGAGACGGTAGTCCCGGCGGCCCCCCGGACGGCAGCCGCCGAGAAGGCAGTCGCCCAGGAAGAAGCCGCCGAGGAGGCCGCCCCACCGGCGACGCATCCCCTCAGCCGTGCCTCGGCGCGCATGTCGACGGGCGACGCCCTGCGCGCGCGGCTGCGGAGCATCGCCGGGCTCGACTCCGACGCCGAGGACGAGCCGGAACCCGGCACCCTGCGCGCCGACGCCGAGGCGGCCGTGGACGCCTGGGTCCGCTGGCAGCAGGCGCGGGCGGCCCTGAACCGGGCGCTGATCGCGCTCAGGACGCAGGAACCGGCCGCCGCCGGTCGGCCCACCTCCGTCCTCGATGCCGCCAACCGGGCGGTGTCCAGGGCCGAGTGGGACGTCGAAACCGCAGAAGCGGATCTTCAGCAGCTGGGCTACGACCGCCGGTACCTCGCCGCCGAACTCGCCGACTACCTCCGCAACGGCGACCTGCGCTTCTCCGGAATCGGGGCGGGTCGCCGCCCCCGCACCGAGGGTCGGCCGTCCGCCGCGGGCTCCGGTGCCGGCTACGGGTCTGAGCGGTCCTCGTTCACCGGTGAACGAGGACCGGTGGTTCCCTCCCAGGTGTCCGGGGGGATGGTGTTCACAAGTCGGCCGGGCGCGGCCCGCGAGCCCGATGGAGCGGAAACGCGCGGGGATGAAGAGACGTTCGCGGTCTCGGAGCGGGCCTTCACGGATGTGGTGGTGTCGGCAGGGGAGACAGCGGCCGAGGTCCAGTCCCTCGCCGACGCCGGAGACTTCGAGGGCGTCGAGCCCATGACGGTGCGCTTCGCGAAGGCGTCGCGGAGCGTGGACGGCGCCCAGCAGCGCGAGTTGCGCCGCCTGGCTCGACGACTCGCAGAGCAGGCGGTGCGCAACCGTGAACTGGGCCGTGCCCAGCCGGAAGTTCGGATCAGGGGGCGAGGTAACAGCTCGGGGCACGCGGCGTTCACGGGCAGACTCCGGGCCAGGTACACCGCGCGCGCACTGGAGAGGTTCCTGGCGGTGGAACTAAGGGCGCTTCAGGCGCTGGTTCCTGACCCTGTGACCGTCCGTGATCTGGACATCCAGTACGGCTACGAGGACACCTCAGGCCAGCTGCGAATGGATCCGGCCAATCGCCGTACGGCGATCGTTTCGGTCGGGGAGGACTCCTCGCCGGAGGGGGTGACGTGGACGCGGCTGCGTGAGTCGAACAGCCGAGACCGTCACGAACTCGCCGAGACACCGCTGACCGTGACCTTCGGAAGGGGGGACAAGGCAGTGTCGGAAAACGACAGCAGGCAGATCGAAGACCTCGCCGAACGGATCGCGGTGAGGGCGCTGCGAAACCGGCGTCCGGGTCTGCGACCGCCCGCCATCCGGATCACGGGACGCGGGAACGGACGTCGAGCGCAGGCGAACGGGATGGACCGCGCCGCCAGTGCCCACGCGGAGCTCAACAGGTTCCTGGCAAGGAAGCTGGCGGAGCTTCAGACAGGTGTCGAAGAACCGCTCACCCTGGACGATTTCCCGATCGTGTCCGAGTTCGACAACGCGCCCAAGGAGTTCTACCAGGATCCACTGACCCACCGCACCGCCACCATCACCCTCGACTGGCCCACCGAAGGGTCCGCATGGGAAGCCCCTGGTCGGGAGGTGGAGGAGGAGACGCGTGCCGGGTCGGTGCTCGGGCTCGGTCCGGAGTCGCGGACGGAGCCCGAGGAGAAGGCGTTGCCGCCCTTGCCCGTCGAGCCCGGTCCGGAGACCGAGGAACTCACGGAAGGACTTGTCCCGTTGGTGTCCGTCTCGGTGTGGGATGCCGAGGACCGCGATGCCTTGCCTACGGCGCCGGCCGTCCCGGATCCGACGACGGAACAATCCGGGTCTCTTCGAGAGGGCCCCGAGCGTGGAGAACGAGCGGAGGCCGAAGCTTCGTACGCCCCAGGCTCCGAGGCCGTGCCAGAGGACTCGGCGGCCCCGGACCACAGGGCGGACACGCTTCACGGCCCGAACGGAGCGGTATTCGCACTGCGCCCTGCCTCCGGTCCCGGTAACGGCCTCACCGAAGTGGCCATGGAAATCGTCAAGGATGTCGTGCATCAGGACGGAGACTGGTATCTGCCCGACGGCACGCCGGACCAGACGATCGCCGAACTCCACCGCGCCGCACTGGCCGCCGAGTTGACCGAGGACGATCTTCCGGATCCGTTCCCCTCGTTTTCGCTGGACCTGCTGCCCGTCACGGTCGAAGAACTGCGGGCCGCCGGAGTCCCGCTGACCGAGGAGCACCTGGCGCGTGCGGTGGCGAGCGACGGTGTCCTGGACATTGCGCCGGGGGAATTGGCACCAGTGCAACTGACCCGGCTGCTCCTGGTCCGCCCCGAGACATGGAATCCGGTGATCAACCGGATCGCCGCCGCCGGACTGGCACGCATGCTCGGCCTCGACCTCACCTTGGTCGATCTGGACGCGGGCACCGAGCTGCACATCCGGAAGGGCCCGGCCCAAGGCCTGATCGTCCTGGACGGCGGCCGATTCAGGCTCGCCGTTCCCCACCACGGGGCGATCACGGCCACTGATCAATCATCGACCCAGATATGAGGACGCACCACCATGAGCGATTTCACGCCCCCGGAGAACCTGGCGGGAGACGCCTCGGCCGCGTCAGCGGACACGTTGGCGCGTTCGCTAGGCGATCCGGAATCCCCGTCGGCTCCTGAGGCGGACGGGGAAGGGTTGCCGCAGGCCCTCAGCTGGCCGGTCGAGTCCGCGGAGCCCACGCCCGACAGTGCTCCCGAACCGGGTGCCATGCCGTCGGCACCGGACCACATCGTTGATGCCGCCCTGCTCGCTCCCGACCACTGGTTCGGCCTCGTCGACGCGGCGTGGCGCGGTACCTGGCCGCCGCCGATGTGGGCAGTGGTGGGCCAGTGGCGCTCCGATGCCGCAGGCCGGCTCGTGGAGTGGCAGAGCAACCCGGAGTACATCCCGTCTCCTTCCGCGCGCGGCTGGGCACGGCCCACCGACCCGATCGACGCGGCTGTGCAGCGGGCCGCGTCTGGCTACGGTGAGGAGAACGAGGTGCCGGTCCTGGTCGCCCGGGCGGAGGTGGCCGTCTACGTCCGGCCGGACGGGGAGTTGGTGACCGCGGTGGCGCCGGACGGCAGTGCCGTGGTGCCGGTTCTCACCTCGCAGTTCCAGGTGAACAGGGCGGGACGTCTTGCCTACGAGGTTCACCCGGTGCTGGAGCTGATGGAATGGGTACCGACGGAGCACGCGCTGTACCTCAACCCGGCAGCCGAGGTGTCCATGAGGTTGGACCCCGAAGCGCTTGAGCAGGCCCTCGCCGTGGTGAGGGACGAGATCGCCGCAGAGGACGAGGCCGCCGGAGCGCAGGACACTCCGGCGGACGCGGCTGACCGTGACGCCGGCCCATTCGCAGAAGAAGCCGACCGGCGGGACGACGAGCCGGTCGCCGGCGCGACCCGCATCGAAACCAGTGGTTCGGCTCCCGCGCCCGTCGTTCTGCAACGGGCCGCGTTCGACTCCGACGGAAGTGCGCAGACTGCGCCAGGCGCGCCGGACATCAATGACGCATTCGGTACTGAGCGGCGGGCAGCGGCCGAGGGAGTCGGTGGCGATTCGCCGACGCCTGCCGCGGTGTCGCAGGCGGCCGATCACGCCGGCTCCCCGGCAGCCAACCTCGCGGAAGGGGCCGCGGCAGCGTTGATGGGCATGTCCGACCGCTGACGGCATCCGGTTTCGTCGAGCCCGCAGCGGGGGCGGCGGAGGAATCGAGCTCCTCACGTGTGATGACGCGCCGGTCGAGGACGACAGCCCTGTCGGCGGCGAGTACGACACCAGCAGGTTCTTGGGACCGTCGGTGCTTCTGCCCGGCGCCCGGCACCGGACCGGCGTGCGCCGGGCGCCGTCCCCCGGCAAGGCGTGCGCCCTCCAGGAGCCCTGCGCCACGTCAGGTCACGACGGTGCGTCGCCGTGCCCTGGCCGCCGACAGTTCGGCGGCGGCCCGGTGGGCGTCGGCGGTGAGGTGGGGCGAACCCCACGCCTGCGCGGTGCGGGCGGCCAGGGCGTAGTACTCGGCGGCGGACCGGTCCTCGCCCAGGAACCGGTACAGGTCGCCGAGGGCGTGGGCGAGCGGACGGGTCGCGTAGGCCATCCCGGCGGCGCCCGCGAGCTGCTCCCGGAACGGCAGCAGCTGCCCGACCAGCGCGGCCGCGGTGACGTGGTCGCCTTGCAGGACGGCGATTCGGGAGCGGACGTCGAGTTCGAGGCCGTAGAGGTGGTCGGTCACCGGTTCCGGTGGGAAGTCGACCGCGCGCGCCTCGTCGAATCTGCCGAGGCCGGCCAGGGCGAGCGCGAGCATGACGCCCACGGACGGTCCCGTGGAGTCGTACACCGGGCGAATGATCCGTTCGACCTCGGCGATGCGTCCCTGGGCGAGCCGTACGGTGATCAGCCCGAGGGTGCCCAGCGCCGTGGCGTGGTGTGCCCCGACCCGGTGGAGCAGGCCGTCGGCCTCGGCGTAGCCGGCCTCGGCGGCGTCGAAGCGCCCGGCGACGTTCGCCAGCATGGCCGAGGTCGCGGCGCCCAGACTCTGCGCCCAGAGCATCCGGTAGCGGCGGGCGAGGGCCAGTCCGTCGGCGGTGTGCCGGCGGACCGTGTCGGGGTCGTTGAGGGTGGCGGCGGTCATGCCGTCGAGGTGCTCGCAGATCCAGCGGTAGGCGGGCAGGTCGTGGGCGCGGGCCAGCTTGCGCAGTTCGGCGACCAGCGGAGGGCGGGTGGTGCCGTGCCCCTCATGCGGCAGGAGTCTGGCGGAGGTCATCAGCGCGGCGGCCAGCAGGCGCGGTTCTCCGCCCGCGCGGGCGAGGGTCAGCTGGGTGTGGGCCGCGTCCAGGGCGTGGGGCGCGTCCTCGGCGGCCACCGCGTCGACGAGGACCTGGAGCACCCGGGCGCGGGTGGGGTCGTCCAGGCCTGGGTCGGCCGCCAGCTCCTCCAACCGGCTCAGCGCGGCACGGTCGTAGAGGCCCTCCAGTCGGCTCCGCCAGGGCGAGGGCTCGGTCCAGGCGCCGTAGACCGTCGCCACCAGGTCGCTCCGGCGGGCCTGCTCGGCCAGTTCGACGGCGCGCTGCCGGGTGCGCCGGGCCGCGTCGGTGGAGCCGGCCCGGATCTGCGCGCCGAGCAGCCGCACGAGCAGTCCCACGGTGCGTTCGAGCCGCCCGTGCGGGTCGTGTACAGCGGTGGTGTGCACGTCGATGGCCTGCTGGAGCAGGTCGACGGCGATGTCGTGGGCGTAGCGGCGCTCGGCGACCTCGGCGGCGCGCAGGGCGTAGTCGACGGCGAGGGGCGCGTCGGCGGGGCTGGCGGAGCGGGCGAAGTGGTGGGCGAGGGCGGCGAGGTCGTCGGGGCGGTGGCGGCGCAGGACGCGGGCGATACGGCCGTGCAGCCGGGCGCGCCGGACCCCGGACAGGTCGGTGTAGACGGTGTCGCGGACCAGGGCGTGCACGAACCGCACCCGGCCGGGTCCCGGCTCGGTGAGCAGGTCGGCGGCGAGGGCGGCGTCGAGGCCTTCCAGCACCGCGTCCTCGTCGGCGTCGGCCGCGTCGAGCAGCAGCGCCACCTCGGCCTCCAGGCCCACGGCCGCGGTGAGCCGTACGGCGGCGCGGGCGCTCTCGGGCAGCAGGGCCAGCCGTCGGCGCAGCACGTCCCGGACGCCCTGCGGCACCTCCGACACGGCGACCAGGGCGCCCTCGCCGGCGAGCAGGCGGGCGCTCTCCAGGACGTAGAAGGGGTTGCCGCCGGTGCGCTCGGCGAGGGCCGCCACCGTTGTCGCGTCGATGGGTTGGCCGCAGACGGCGTGGACCACGGTGGCGACGTCGGCCGGGGGCAGCCCGCGCAGCGCGATCCGGTGCGGGGCACCTGGGGCTAGCTGGGCGAGGGTCTTGACCAGGTGGTCGCTCTCCTCGGCGGGGCGGTAGCTGGCGACGGTGAGCAGGGGGACGCCGGTGACGGCGGCCGCGGCCTCGAGCAGGGCGAGGGTCTCGCCGTCGGCGCGGTGCAGGTCCTCCAGGACGACGGCGAGCGGGGCGGCACCGGCGGCGGACCGCAGCCAGGCGGCGAACGCGCGGTGCATACGGAAGCGTCCGGCGGTCGCCTCGTCGCGGGTCGCGGCGGCCGTGCGGGCCGGCTCGTGCAGCAGCACGTCGAGCTCGGCGGGCCGGGCCGGGGGCAGGTCCCGGGCCAGCGCGCCCAGCGCCTCGACCCAGGCCCAGGCGGGCGGCGCGCCCTCGTACTCGGGGCACCGCCCGACGACCACCGCCCACCCGTCGCCCCGCAGCCCGCGCACAAACCGCTCCAGCAACGCCGACTTCCCGGCCCCGGCCTCCCCGCTCACCAGCACCACCCCTCCCCCGTACCGGCTCTCCCGCGCCGCGGCCTCCAGGGCGCGAAGTTCAGCGGTACGGCCGACGAAGAGGGTGCTCGCGCTACGGGCCGCGCCGCGCGTGAGGTCCGGAGCGGGTGCGCCCGATACCGGGGCGGGCACGGGCGCAGCCGACGGCGAAGCGCCCATGGCCGACGGCGGGGTGGGCACGGGCGAGCTCGGCCCGGCCCCCGTCGCCCGAGCGGGGACATGCGCGGCGGGGGTGAGCATGGCGGTGGCCGGAGAGGGTACGGCCGGCACGGACACGGCATCCGACGCCGGGGTCGGGACAGGTGACGCGAGGGCAGGCACGGCCGACGCGGGATACAACGGGGCGGTCGTGTGGAATGCCTCCAGGCGCTGGGTGAGCACCGCCTGTTCCAGTTGCGCCAGCGCGGGGCCCGGGTCGCAGCCCAGTTCCTCGCGGAGCGTCCGTGCTGCGCGGCGCAGGGTGGCGAGGGCGTCGGCCTGGCGGCCGAGGGCCGAGTGTGCGAGGGTGAGCAGCCGCCAGCCCTCCTCCCGCAACGGGTTCTGCCTGACCAGGGCTTCGGCTGCGGGGACGGCCGCAGTCGCGCGGCCGGTGCGCAGTTCGGCTGCCACGGCGAGTTCTTCGGCCTCGATACGCCGTTCGGTCAGGCAGGCCACTTCCGAGGCGGCCCAGGTCTCGTCCGCGTGTTCCGCGAAGGCGGGCCCCTGCCACCACCCGAGAGCCTCGGTGAGCAGCGCGCGGGCTTCCTCGGCGGGCGCCCGGCGGGCCCGGCTCACCCACGTCTCGAACCGCCAGGCGTCCACGGCGTCCTGCGGCAGCCGCAGGACGTAGCCGGGCGGCGCGGTGACCAGGATGGTCGCCGGGGTGCGGGGCGGCCGCCCGGGCTCGAGCAAGCGGCGCAGGTTGGAGATGTAGCTGTGCAGGGACACCATGGCCTTGGCGGGCGGGTCTCCGCGCCACAGCGCGTCGGCCATCTGGTCCACCGGCACGACACTGCCACGGGCCGCCGTGAGGAGGGCCAGCACGGCTCGCTGCCGGGGCGCGCCCAGATCAACCGGTTCGCCCCCGACCTCGGCGCCCAGCGGACCCAGGACTCGAATACGCAGCATGCCGTGGGAATCTACCCGAATGGCGGTTCACAGCAGATCCCAAGGGGACGCCCCTGGGAACCTGTTGCCGGTATCCGGTACTCAGAACTTCCGGGCATGCCCCCAACAGCACGACGGACGTACTTTCCCCGACTGAGCGGCCCAAGACCCCCGAGATGGTCGTGGTCCACAGCGTCCTCCGCCGCGAGTCGGCGCTTCTCCCCGCCGCGTGTAGCGGACACCAGCCTGGGAGCGCGCGGTGGACCGCGTTCGGGCTGACGAGGACCAATCCGCCGTCGGCCTGTCCCAGAGCCGGCTCGGCAACTGCTCGGGGGGTGCCCGCGCGGGCGCCCGAACCGATGCCGTTCGAGGTGCCGCAAAATCGAAAGTAGTTGGCACTCCACGCAGGGCGTAAGGACAGATCGGGCATGACGCGTGAGGGCAGAACGGCTGGGGGAGAGGTTCATGGCGGCCGGGCGGCGGCGCAAGGTGGGTGCGGTACGGCAGATCGGCGGACGGATCGCTCCGGAGCACCGCAACGGTGTCATGAGCCAGGTCGTCGCCTTTCGGCTTCCGTGTCCGGTGTGCGGCTCGGGCGAACTGCGCGTCATCACGAGCGGCCAGGAGTGCGAGGTGTGCCGACAGACGCGGGAGCAGCGGCGCCGCCGGCGCACCGTGCTCAGGCGCACGGCCGCAGGGCGCACCGTGTGGCCGGGCAAGCGAGACCACCGCCGCCCGCCACGACCACATCACCGGGCATCTACGCGAGGCCGGCCTCGGCGCCCCTGACCGACCTCGGCTTCGGCGGCCTCGACGACGACACCCACGATGCTCCGGTCATCATCACCGGCCGGTAGGCGCTCTGCTCCCAGCGTCTCACCGACACCGAGAAGGAGGCGAACCGGCTGGTCAGCCGCGAACGCGCCGCCGTCGAGCACGGCTTCGTGAACCTGAAGAGCGGGCGCCTGCCGGCCAAGGGCCGCATGAACGTCCATCACACCACCACTCTGCTGCGGGCCCTGCTCGTTTTGGCGAGGTGCGAAGGCCAGTGGTGACAGACGATCACCCGACGGCGATCACTTCGCCTGCCGGCACGAGGACAGCATCACGGGCTCACACCAGTAGCCAGTCATCCCGAGGCCTTTCGGCCTCACCCCGGGGCCGGGAAAATGGGGCGGGGTGCCCGTCCGGAGGACGTCGTTTTTGCTTGGTGCG
>NZ_JBEXXK010000062.1:0-70617 GCF_040630405.1 Streptomyces sp. NPDC005811 | reverse complement strand
GGCCCGGCGGTTTGGGGGTGGGTTCGGCCCGGCGGTGCCGGGGGCGCTGTTGTGTGTCCCGGCCGGGGGGGGGGGGCGCCCGGCCGGGCCCCCCCCCCTCCTGCTGCTCGCCTGCGCTCTTACGCGCTGATCTTCTGCTTCACCTGCGCCAGCGACGGGTTCGTCAGCGTCGAACCGTCGGCGAAGAGCACGGTCGGCACCGTCTGGTTTCCGCCATTCGCCTTCTCCACGAACGCCGCGGACTCCGGGTCCTGCTCGATGTTGATCTCGGTGTACGCGATGCCCTCGCGTTCCAGCTGCTTCTTCAGCCGCTGGCAGTAACCGCACCACGTGGTGCTGTACATCGTCACAGTGCCCAGCATGTCTCTTGTACTCCTTCGGCGGGTGGGGGACGGCGGTCGTATGGGGGGAACGTACTTGAAAGCGTCACCATTCCCGCAGCCGTGACGTCCGCCGCATTGGTACGACTGCGAGGCCCCGCCTGTGGACAACCGGCTCGCCCGTCTCCGCCGACCTGGCAGCATGGCGGTGTGACAGCAGCAACGCACTCCCCCCTCTTCCCGCGGGTCCCCGACTCGGCCGACGCGGTGCTCGAAGGGCTCGACCCCGAGCAGCGCGAGGTGGCCACCTCCCTGCACGGGCCGGTGTGCGTGCTGGCCGGAGCCGGCACCGGCAAGACCCGGGCGATCACCCACCGCATCGCCTACGGCGTCCGCGCCGGCATCCTCCAGCCCTCCAGCGTGCTCGCCGTCACCTTCACCAACCGCGCCGCCGGCGAGATGCGCGGCCGGCTCCGCCAGCTCGGCGCCCAGGGCGTCCAGGCCCGTACGTTCCACTCCGCCGCCCTGCGCCAGCTCCAGTACTTCTGGCCGAAAGCGATCGGTGGCTCGCTGCCCCGGCTCGTCGACCGCAAGATCCAGCTCGTCGCCGACGCGGCCGCCGCCTGCCGGCTGCGCCTGGACCGCGGCGAGCTGCGGGACGCCACCGCGGAGATCGAGTGGTCCAAGGTCACCCAGACCGTGCCCGCGGACTACGCCCTCGCCGCCGCCAAGGCCGGCCGCGAGGCCCCTCGCGACCCCGCCGAGATCGCCCAGCTCTACGCCGCCTACGAGGACCTCAAGCGCGACCGCGGAGTCATCGACTTCGAGGACGTCCTGCTGCTGACCGTCGCCGTCCTCCAGGACCGCCACGACATCGCCGAGCAGGTGCGCGCCCAGTACCAGCACTTCGTGGTCGACGAGTACCAGGACGTCAGCCCCCTCCAGCAGCGTCTGCTGGAGCTCTGGCTCGGCGAGCGGGACGACCTCTGCGTCGTCGGCGACGCCAGCCAGACGATCTACTCCTTCACCGGCGCCACCCCCGACCACCTCCTCGACTTCCGCACCCGCCACCCCGGCGCCACCGTCGTCAAGCTGGTCCGCGACTACCGCTCCACCCCCCAGGTCGTCCACCTCGCCAACGGACTGCTCTCCCAGGCCCGCGGCCGCGCCGCCGACCACCGGCTGGAACTGGTCTCCCAGCGCGCCCCCGGACCCGAACCCGTCTACACCGAGTTCACCGACGAGCCCGCCGAGGCCGAGGGCGCCGCCCGCCGTATCCGGGACCTCCTCGCCGCCGGCGTCCCGGCCGCCGAGATCGCCGTCCTGTTCCGCACCAACGCCCAGTCCGAGACGTACGAACAGGCCCTCGCCGACCTCGGCGTCCCCTACCAACTGCGCGGTGCCGAGCGCTTCTTCGACCGGCCCGAGGTGCGCAAGGCGGGGGTCGCCCTGCGCGGCGCGGCCCGTTTCGGGCGCAACGACACCCTGCTGGAGGACACCGTCGACCTGCCCTCGCAGGTGCGTGCCGTCCTCTCCGGCGAAGGCTGGACCCCTCAGCCCCCCGCGGGCTCCGGGGCCGTCAGAGAGCGCTGGGAGTCGCTGGCCGCACTCGTCCACCTCGCCCAGGACTTCGAGGCCGCCCGGCCCGGCGCCACCCTCGCCGACCTGGTCGCCGAACTCGACGAGCGGGCGAGCGCCCAGCACGCCCCGACCGTCCAGGGCGTCACCCTCGCCTCCCTGCACTCGGCCAAGGGCCTGGAGTGGGACGTCGTCTTCCTGGTCGGGGTCGCCGAGGGCATGATGCCGATCACCTACGCCCGGACCGACGAGCAGATCGAGGAGGAGCGCCGCCTCCTCTACGTGGGCGTCACCCGTGCCCGTCAGCGCCTGCACGTGTCCTGGGCGCTCTCCCGCTCACCGGGCGGCCGGCCCAGCCGCCGCCCGAGCCGCTTCCTCGACGGACTGCGCCCCGGCTCCGGCGCGGGAGCCGCCCGGGGCGGCGGAGCCTCGGGCGGCATCGAGCGCGGCTTCGGCACCGCCGGCGCGGGTCCGGCGGCGGTGCCCCGCCGGACGCAGCGCACCCCGGCCCGGTGCCGGGTCTGCGGGCGGACCCTCACCGAGGCCGGCGAGATGAAGCTGATGCGCTGCGAGGACTGCCCCTCCGACATGGACGAGGGGATCTACGAGCGGCTGCGGGAGTGGCGCGCGCGCCAGGCGCGGCGAGGCGGGCAGCCCGCGTTCTGCGTCTTCACCGACAAGACGCTGATGGCCATCGCCGAGGCCGTTCCCGAGGAGGCGGGCGAGCTCGCGCGGATCCCCGGGGTCGGCGTCCGCAAGCTCAACCGCTACGGGGCCGATGTGCTGGCCATCTGTGCAGGCCAACCCCTCACGGACGACGAGGAGACGGACTGGCGCGGAGACGACGCGAACTCGTCGAAAAAATAGTTTGCGCATGCCCCAGCAATCCCCATAGGTTCTAGGACACGGGGACGGCGGCCTTCTCTGAGGCCCCGATTCCGTGCTCTACTTACATATCCGTTGGACTGGGCTCACCCCCGGTCCCCCGAGACGCCGAGAGGAGGCGATTCCAGTGATCATCATCAACCGCAGCTCCATCAGCAGCAGCGCCAAACTGACCGATCCCTCGGTCGTCTCCACGTGCATGCTCGGCGCCTCGACCCTGGGCACCGGTCTGTCCGGCATTCGTGCCGGCCGCCTGGCGTCCTCCTCCGTTGCTCCCGCGGGCCTTCCCGTCCGTGAGCGCAATGAGCGACCGACCGAGGCACTGGAAGCAGTAAAGGGACAGGCACATGCCTATGCCTTTGCAGCCACCGGTGCCGGATTCCGGAAGCAGACGACGCAGCACCACCTGATGTGGGCCTTCCGTGGGCCAGAACCCTGGAGTGATCCAGCCTGATCGTCGATCAGGCCGGCGCCTTCAGGGCCGCGGAACCCCAACCGGGATCCGCGGCCCTTCTGTTTGTCCCCGTACCGGGGACGGACGGGCGAAGGGGCCTCGGGACCAGAAACGCCGACACCCGGCCCAACAGGGCCGGACCGACAGACGAGGAAGACGAAACCGTGCAACTCGAAGCGCACGCCACGTCCGTACCGCCTTCCGAAACGATCTCCCCGCCCGGCCTCACGGAGGACTCCACCTTGACCCCGCTCACCGCGCTCACCGCGCTCGACGACGCCATCGAGAACCTCGGCGTACCCGTCCCCTGCCGCTCCTACGACCCGGAGGTCTTCTTCGCCGAGTCGCCGGCCGACGTCGAGTACGCCAAGTCCCTCTGCCGCACCTGCCCGCTGATCGAGGCCTGCCTCGCCGGTGCCAAGGAGCGGCGTGAGCCCTGGGGCGTCTGGGGTGGCGAGCTCTTCGTGCAGGGCGTCGTCGTCGCCCGGAAGCGGCCGCGTGGTCGCCCGCGCAAGAACCCGGTCACGGCATGAACACCGCAGGAACGATCGACCGCCCCCTCACGCAAGACCCCCAGAAGCAGGCCCCGATGAAGCCGTTCACCAGCGAGCCCGAAGGCTCCGCGACCGAAGACGTCACCACCACCGGCGCGATCGACTCGCGTCAGAACAGGACCCGAGAGATGCAACTCATCCCAGAAGCCCTGGCACGTGCGCATATGCACGAGCGACTGCACGAGGCCGAGCGTGACCGCCTGGCCGTGCGCCTGGCGACCGCCCGCCGGATGCAGCGCAAGGCCGAGCGCGCCTCGCGGCGTGCCCGCCGGGCGCTCGCCATCGCCGTGATGCAGTAACCCCACACCGGAAGCGGTGGCCTCGCGACACAGGAGGCGCTCACTGTCCCCGCGGGGGCCGGTCCGTCCGAACGGACCGGCCCCCGCGGCGCGTTGCCGGGGACCGTCAGGCCTCCGCCACCGACTCCTCTATCCCGAGCGGCTCCAGGTCCTCCTCCGGGACGAACCCCGGCAGCCACTCCTCCAGTTCGTCCCGCAGCCGAACCGTCGCGCCGAGCTGGCACAGCACACCGATCGTGCTGAGGGTCACCCGATGGATCAGCAGATAGGCCGGCGGCAGGTTGAGCTGCTTGCCCAACTGGTGGGCGGGGGACCGGGGATCGGCGATCCGGGCCGCCTGACTGCGCATCCAGCCGCGGGTGAAGGTGAACTCCTCCGCCTTGGCCGGCTCGATGATCGGCAGCAGATAGTCGAGGACCGCGTCCGGGTCCAGCTCGATGGACTCCTTGACGAAGCCCTCCGTGCACAGGAGTGCGTAGACCGCGTCCGCCTCGCCGTCCAGGGTCATCCGCAGGGACTCGCCGATCGGTTCCGGCAGACCGCCCGAGAGCCGGTCGACCGTGCCGAAGTCCAGGACACCGAGCCGCCAGTCCTCCTCGCCGTCCGGCCCGCCGGGCAGCAGACGGAAGTTGCCCGGGTGCGGATCGGCGTGCAGCAGGCCGGTGCGGGCCGGGCCGGAGAACAGGAAGCGGGACAGCAGCTGTCCGGCGCGGTCGCGCTGCTCCTGGGTCCCCCCGGTGATCACCTCGGACAACGGGATGCCGTCCATCCACTCGGTGACCAGGACCTGCTCGCACTGGTGCACCACCGCCGGGACCACGACGTCCGGATCACCGGCGAACTCCTCCGCGTGGGCCTGCTGAGCCTGCGCCTCCAAGGCGTAGTCCAGCTCCTCGGAGACCCGGTCACGGAGCTCGGAGATCAGCGGCTTGACGTCCATGCCGGGGATCAGCGGACCCAACAGGCGGGCGAAACGGCTCAGTTGGGTCAGGTCGGAGAGCAGGGCCTCGCCCGCTCCCGGGTACTGCACCTTGACCGCGACCGCCCGTCCGTCGTGCCACACCGCGCGGTGGACCTGGCCGATGGAGGCCGCGGCGGCGGGCCTGTCGTCGAACTCCGTGAACAGATCCGGCCAGTCCGCACCCAGGCGCTCCGCGAGCACCGCGTGCACCGTGCGGGTCGGCATCGGCGGCGCCGCGTCCTGGAGCTTCGTCAGCGCCGCGCGGTAGGGGCCGGCGACCTCCTCGGGCAGGGCCGACTCGAAGACGGACAGGGCCTGCCCGAACTTCATCGCCCCGCCCTTGAGCTCACCCAGCACCTTGAAGAGCTGCTCCGCCGTCCGCTGTTGCAGCTCACGGCCGACGATCTCCGCGGACTCGCCCACGATCCGCTTGCCCAGGCCCCAGGTCGCCCGTCCGGCGAAGCCGAGCGGCAGCGCGGCGAGCTTGGCGGTCCGGGTGACCGCCTTCCGGGGAAGATCAGACATACGCCCTCCAAGTCCCAGCCTGCCGCGCCGCCACTGTCGTACGGCGTAACTCCCTAGATTGCCGTTGCCCTGCCATTGTCGCGTGCGATCCCCCGTCCTCGGGTGTGTGTTCCGCCTTACCTTTCGGCGCGCCCTCCCCGGACCCGCCCTCCCCGGACGCGCCGCACGGACACGCGGAGTGCGGCGACACCGGCCGGGCGTGCCACTGCAGGGTGGGGAGGGAGACCTCCCAGCGGGCTCCCGCGCTGGAGGGGAGGCGGCCGTCGAGGAAGGTGAGCGCATGGGCGGCCGCGAGGCCCGCGACCGCCGTGGCCAGGGTGAGGTCGCAGGCCTGCACGGGGCGGCGGCGCCCCGACTGCCATTGCGCGACCAGCCGTGGCCAGGTCTCGTCCCGGTCGGTGCGCGTCCGCTGCAGACAGCCGGCGCAGCCCGTCTCACCGGGCAGGACGAGCGGCCCCACGACACCCGTCGCCTCCACGACCCCCGCGTACAGATGCGGGGTGCCGGAAGCGAGCAGGGGATCGGCGGCGGACGTCGGCGGCGCATGCACACGGACATCGTCCCGAGGGGCGATGATCACCAGGGCGAGCCCGGGGGTTCCCGCCCCGGACGGTGACCGGGTCCTCCCGCGCGACGGGCGGTCCGGGGCGGCCGCGCGCACGGCCCGACGGGCCGCCTCGTCCCGGCGCTCGCCGACCGACTCGGCGGACAGCCCGCCCGGTGCCACGTCCCCCGGCTCCACCAGACCGCCGTCCCGCACGTCCACCTCGCCGACCCCCGCGCCCGACAGCAGCGCCGCCAGCACCGCGCCGACCCGGCCCGCGCCGCGCACCTGCACCCGCAGCCGGCGCCGGGCCGCGAGCCGGCCGAGCGCCTCGCCCGGGGCCGACGCGGTCAGGGACAGCGAGGCGAGATCCGGCCGCAGCCGGTCCATCACCTCCTGCCTCTCGCGCAGGGCCGCGCCGTCCGGCCCGCCCCCGCGCGCGTCGTCGAGGAGTCCCGCCCGGCCCAGCCGCTCCACCAGCCGGTCCACATGGCCCTCCGGCAGATCCATGCGGCGCCCCTCCTCGCGCAGCAGATCGAGGCCCCGGGTGCCGTCCAGCAGGTCGAGGAAACCGCCCGTCGCCGTGTCCACCGGGCCGAGGGTCAGCGCGTGTGCCGGAGCCATTCCGAACTGCACGGTGTTGAGGTCCCGCCAGCCGCGCCGCAGCGCGGGCTTCACCATCGGATGCATCAAAGCCCCCCGTATGCCTGTGTGTAGCCGCATATGCCCATGCGTAGGTGGAAACTCCCTCTGCGTCGGCGGAGCGGGGGCGTGGGGTCTCCTCGCTCCGCCGACACGTGCCAGCATGCCCGGGCCCACCGAACCGTGCCGAAAGTTGTCCACAGGCATCGGAATTCGTCGTACAAATCCGTCGTATGACTTAAAACGGGGGTGCGGGATCGGAACCCGACCGTCCCGGAGTCGGGACTTCCCCCAGGTACAGCGGGTAACGTCGGGGCGTGCCCGCCGACCCCCTGCACCGCGCCGGAACGCCACAGCGGAAGCCGACGAGCCAGCCCGCGAGCGGATCGGCGGCGAGCGCGATCGAGGTGCGCCGAAGCGCCCGTCGGCGCCGCACGGTCTCCGCCTACCGCGAGGGCGACCGCACCATCGTGCTCATCCCCGCCCGGATGTCCGAGGCCGAGGAACAGCGCTGGGTCGGCGTCATGCTGGACAAGCTCGCCGCGCAGGAGAGCAAGCGGGTGCCCGGCGACGCCGAGCTGGCGGAGCGCGCCGAGCGGCTGTCGGCCCAGTGCTTCGGCGGCCGGGCCCGGCCCACCTCGGTGCGCTGGGTCACCAACCAGAACACCCGCTGGGGCTCCTGCACCCCGGCCGAGGGCAGCATCCGGCTGTCGCACCGCCTCCAGGGCATGCCCGACTACGTCGTCGACTACGTCCTCGCCCATGAACTCGCCCATCTGCTGGTGCCCGGCCACGGCCCCGACTTCTGGCGGCTGCTCGAGGCCTACCCGCGCACCGAGCGGGCCCGCGGCTACCTGGAGGGCGTGGTGGCCGCGGAGCGGCTGCCGCATCTGTCCGACGCGCGCGAGGAGTGACCCCGGGGGCGCGGAGTGTGCACGCGCCCGGTATCGGTCGACGCGGGTTGTGTACCGGGTCTGTACCGACATCGTGCGTTGTCGGAGTTTGCCGTTAGCCTGACGCGACGCACTCGCAATCGGGATGGGGGACGGTCGTTACGCATGCCCAGGGAATTCCAACGCGGCCACAAGGCCAGGATCAGTGACCTCACCGCGGGCACCGATCTGTACGTAGGCGTGCAGATCACCGCCCCCGGCCTGACCTTCGACATCAGCTGCTTCGGCCTCGACGCCGACGAACGGCTCTCCGACGACAGGTACTTCGTCTTCTTCAACCAGCCGAAGTCCCCCGAGGAGTCGATCCAGCTCCTGGGCGCCCAGGCCGGCGACACGGAGTCCTTCCGCATCACGCTGGACCGGATTCCGCCGCAGATCCAGAAGCTGTCCTTCACGGCGACCGTCGACGGCGCCGGACAGATGTCGCAGATCAACCCCGGCTACCTCCGGATCGTCGCCGGCGGCGAGGAAGTGGCCCGGTACGCCTTCAACGGCTCGGAGTTCACCAGCGAGCGGGCCGTGATGCTGGGCGACTTCTACCTCAAGGACGTCTGGCGGTTCGCGGCCGTCGGACAGGGCTTCGACGGCGGTCTGGAGGCGCTGCTGAAGAACTTCGGCGGCGAGGTCGCGGAGGAGGAGGCACCCGCGCCCGCCGCCGCCCCCCAGCCGCAGACCGGTGCCGCCCCCGGGTTCGCCCCGCCCGCGTTCGGCGCCCCCGGCGCACCCGCGCCTGCTCCCGCACCCGCACCCGCGCCCGCGCCGGCTCCCGCCCCGCAGGGCTTCACGCCGCCGCCCGCCCCGGCGCCCGCGCCCCCGGTGCACGCCGCGCCGACCATCATCGCGCCCATGACCCCGCCCGGTGGCATCCCGGTCCCGCCGCCCGGCCCGGTTCCCGCGCCCTACGGCCAGCCGCACCAGCCGCACCAGCAGCAGCCGTACGGCCAGCCCGGCGCCCCGACCGCCCCGCCGCCGCCCGGCTACGGCCAGCCGCCCCACGCGCCGCAGGCCCCCATGCCGCCCCAGGCCCCGATGCCCCCCGGCTACGGCCAGCAGCAGCCCCCGTTCGGGCAGGTCCCCGGCCAGCAGACCTACGGCGTGCCGCAGGGCGCGCCCCAGGGCGGCGCCGGAGTGACCGCGGCGCTCCAGCAGTTCAAGGAGACGCCCACCGGGCAGCGCTGGACGCAGCAGAACAAGAAGCTGATCCGCGTCGACCTCGGCATGGGCGGCCAGCCCGTGCTCGCCCGCCAGGGCAGCATGGTGCTCTACCAGGGCAAGGTCGACTTCAGCTACAAGGGCGCCGGATTCGCCGGCCGGATCGTGGGCAACGCGACCGGCCAGGAGATGCAGCTGATGCGTTGCACCGGCCAGGGCCAGGTGTTCCTCGCCGACAACGCCACGATGCTGCACCCCATCGAGCTCCAGGGCGACGGCATCTGCGTCTCCGCCGAGAACGTCCTCGCCTTCGACGAGAGCCTCCAGTACGAGGTCCGCCGGATCGAGGGCCACGGCATCCCCGGGGGCGCGCTGTTCACCATGCAGTTCACGGGCACCGGCACGATCGTCGTCAAGACGCACGGCACGCCCGTCGTCCTGCCGGTCACCCCGACCACGTTCGCCGACTGCAACGCCGTCGTCGCCTGGTCGTCCGCCGCCCAGGTGGTCGTCTCCAGCCAGGTGCGGATGCGCCGCAACGCCTACCCCGGCGACACCGGGGAGAGCGTCAACCTCCAGTTCCGGGGCGCGCCCGGCAACTTCATCGTCGTCCAGCCGTACGAGGTCTGAGGGAGCCCGTCATGAACCAGCCGCTCGCGGGCTACGCCCCCGCACCCGTCACCGCCCGCATGGAGAACCACGGCAACCACATGCTGAAGGTCGCCATGCAGACCGGCAACGACCTCCTCGCGCGCGTGGGCTCGATGGTCGCCTACGAGGGCTTCGTCCAGTACGAGCCCAACCCGCCGGCCGTACGCCAGATCGCCCGCGACTGGATGACCGGCGAGGGCGCACCTTTGATGAAGTGCTCCGGCGACGGACTGCTCTACCTCGCCGACTACGGCGCCAACGTGGTCGTGATCAACCTCAACGGCGACGGCATCTCGGTCAACGCCACCAATCTGCTCGCCTTCGACGCGCACCTCACCTGGGGCGTGGAGCGGGTCAAGGGCCTGGCGAAGTTCGCCGGACAGGGCCTGTGGAACACCAAGATCTCCGGTCAGGGCTGGGTCGCGCTCACCTCCCGGGGCAAGCCGATCGTCGTCGACTGCGGCGGCGGCGAGGACGAGACCTACGTCGACCCGGACGCGCTCGTCGCCTGGTCGCCGAACCTCAAGGTCAAGGGCAAGCGCAGCTTCAAGGCGCAGTCCCTCATCGGCCGCGGCAGCGGCGAGGCCTACCAGATGGCCTTCTCCGGCCAGGGCATCGTCGTCGTCCAGCCCAGCGAGGACAGCACCGACCGCCTCCGGTTCCGGGGCTGAGGGGGAGCCAGAAAGCCATGCAGAGCTCACTTTTCGCACACAACGACTCGCAGGCCCAGGAACGCTGGAGCCTGCAGAACAAGCAGATGCTCCGGATCGTCCTGGAGGGCCACGACGACCTCCTGGCCCGCAAGGGCACGATGGTCGCCTACCAGGGGCTCGTCGAGTTCGACGCCGAGTACCAGAGCAACCAGCAGGGACGCGCGCGTGCGTACACGGGCGAGGGCCTGGACCTGATGCGCTGCCACGGGCAGGGCACGGTCTACCTCGCCAACCTCAAGCAGTACATCCACCTCGTGGACGTCGAGCAGGACGGCCTGACCGTCGACAGCAGCTACGTCCTCGCCATGGACTCCTCGCTGCACCACGAGGTCGTCGCCGTCGACAGCCTCTACGGCATCTCCGGCTCCGGGAAGTACCAGCTCAACATCACCGGCTGCGGCCGGGTCGCGCTGATGACCTCGGGCGCGCCGCTGATGATGCAGGTCACGCCCGACCGGTACGTCAACTGCGACGCCGACGCCATCGTGGCCTGGTCGACCGGGCTGCGCGTGCAGATGCAGGCCCAGACCCACTCCTCCGGGGTGTGGCGCCGGCGCGGCAACACCGGGGAGGGCTGGGAGCTCAGCTTCATGGGCACCGGGTTCGCCCTGGTGCAGCCCAGCGAGCTGCTGCCGCCGCAGAACGCCCAGATCGGCTCCGGCCTCGCCGCGCAGTACGGCATGGGCCAGCACGGGGCCCGGTCGCAGAACCAGGGCAACGCCTGGAGCTGAACGAGCGGCAAGGGGTGCGGTAAGGGGCGCCTGCCCTTGCGGGCGTCCCTTACACCGTCACAGTCTGGCGAGGGTCGCCTCGAGCAGTCGTACGACCGAGTCGTCGGCGACCTCCGCGACCTCGTCGTAGGCGAACCAGCGCAGGTCCAGGGACTCGTCGCTGATCGCCGCCACGGACCCGGCCGGGGCGAGCGCCGCGTACTGGACGTCCAGATGCCAGGCGCACGGTGTCTCGTGCCGGTCCAGGCGCACGGGGCCGCCGGGCAGCAGGCTCAGCCCCTCGATGCCGGACTCCTCGGTGCCCTCGCGCAGGGCCGCCGCCGCCAGGGTCGCGTCGCCCGGCTCGCAGTGGCCGCCCATCTGCAGCCACATCCGCAGCTTCCTGTGCAGGGTGAGCAGCACCCGCGCGCGTGCGGGGTCGATCACCAGCGCGCTCGCGGTGATGTGCCCCTCGCCGCACGCCTTCCACATGCCGTCCGCGTGGGCCGACAGGTGATCCAGGTAGCTCTGCCGCAGCTCCGGCTGGTCCTCGTAGCCCTTGAGCACGAGGACCGCGTCGTCGTACAGGCTCACTCGGTGTCGTCGCCCTTGGAGTCGCCCCCGGAGGCACCCTCGGAGTCGTCCTTCTTCAGGTTCGGCTTCTCGTCGGGACCGACGGCGCCGCCCGCCTCGCCGAGCATCTTCTCCAGCTCGGAGAAGTCCAGCTGCTCGCGGTGCACGAAGCCGTCCGGGTCGTCCAGGTCGGAGGCCGTCGGCAGCATGTCGGGGTGCGCCCACAGGGCATCCCGGCCGTCCACGCCGCGGGCGTCCGTCAGCGAGGCCCACAGCCGGGACGCGTCCCGCAGCCGGCGCGGGCGCAGCTCCAGGCCGATCAGCGTGGCGAACGTCTGCTCCGCCGGACCGCCCGTGGCGCGACGGCGGCGCAGGGTCTCGCGCAGCGCGTCCGCCGACGACAGCCGGGGCTTCGCCGCCGCGTGCACCACCGCGTCCACCCAGCCCTCGACGAGCGCCAGGGCCGTCTCCAGACGGGCCAGGGCGGCCTTCTGCGCCGGGGTGTCCTCGGGCTGGAACATGCCCTGCTGGAGTGCGTCCTGAAGCTGCTCGGGGTTCTGCGGGTCGAACTGGCCGACCACGTCCTCCAGCTTCGCGGTGTCCACCTTGATCCCGCGCGCGTAGCCCTCGACCGCGCCGAACAGATGCGAGCGCAGCCACGGCACGTGCGCGAAGAGGCGCTGGTGGGCGGCCTCGCGCAGCGCGAGGTAGAGCCGGATCTCCTCCTGGGGGATGCCCAGGTCCTTGCCGAACGACTCGATGTTCAGCGGCAGCAGCGCGGCCCGGCCCGCCGGCCCGAGGGGCAGCCCGATGTCGGTCGAGCCGACCACCTCGCCCGCCAGGACGCCGACGGCCTGCCCGATCTGCGAGCCGAACATCGCCCCGCCCATCGAGCGCATCATGCCGATCAGCGGGCCGGCCATGGCCTGCATCTCCTCCGGCAGGACATCGCCCATGGCCGCGCCGACGCGCTCGGCGACCGGGTCGACGAGCTCCTTCCACGCGGGCAGGGTCGCCTCGACCCACTCCGCGCGCGACCACGCCACGGCCGAGCCGGCGCCGGACGGCAGCGAGGTCACGTCGTCCAGCCAGAGGTCGGCGAGGCGGACGGCCTCCTCCACCGCGGTGCGCTCGGAGGGGCCGACGCTCGCGTCCTTCACGCCGTCCGACGTGCCCTGGGAGACCGTCTGGCGGGCGATCTGCTTGGCCATGTCCCAGTTCACCGGCCCGCCCTCGTACGAGAGCATCTGGCCGAGCTGCTGGAACGCCGCGCCCAGGTCGTTGGGGTTCAGCGAACCGAACATGGCCGCGAGCGGATTGTCGCCGCCGGGACCGCCCGGGCCGCCGAAGCCGGGAATACCGAAACCGAACGGGTTGGCCTGTCCCTGACCACCACCGCTCTCCTGGTCCTTCTTCTTGCCCTCGTCGCCGTCTTCCGGCTCCTCCGGCGGAAGGCCGAATCCGAATGGGGTGTCACTCACGGGGTTCCTCGGCTGGTTAGGCCACCGGGTTCTCACCCGGCGGCGCGGTTGCCCTGCAACACCACCCAGCGTAGACACCCCGGGGCTCGATCGGGCCTCGGTGCTTCGCCGACTCCTGGCCTGCGGCAGGATGGATGCCACCTGGTACGTACGCGTCAGTCGCGCCCGTATGCCAAGACAACCGCTGGAGACACCTGGTGAGTTCCCCAGATCCGCAGGTTCGCGCAGCGCGAAACCACTCCGCCCCGGGTGGATCGCGCGGGCCCGTCGTCGCCGTGACCGGCGCAGCCACCGGGGTCGGCGCGCTGCTCACCGAGCGGCTCGCCGCGTCGGACGAGATCAAGCAGGTCGTCGCCATCGACGAGCGCCGGGGCGAGTGCGACGCGGCGCGGTGGCACATCCTCGACGTCCGCGACCCGGCGATCGCCGAGAAGCTGCGCGGCGTCGACGTCGTCGTGCATCTCGCACTCGATCTCGACCTGGGGAGTGACGCCGCCGCCCGGACGGCCTACAACGTCCGCGGTACGCAGACCGTGCTGACGGCCTCCGCGGCGGCCGGCGTGCGGCGCGTCGTGCTGTGCACGTCCTCGATGGTCTACGGGGCGCTGGAGGACAACGAGCTGCCGCTCTCGGAGGACGCGGAGCTGCGGGCGACCGCGGAGGCGACGGGCGTCGGGGACCTGCTGGAGATCGAACGGCTGGCACGGCGGGCGCCCCGCGCGCACCCCGGGCTGAATGTCACCGTGGTCCGCCCCGCCGTGCTGGTGGGAGGTACGGACACGGCGCTGACCAGGTACTTCGAGTCGCCCCGGCTGCTGGTCGTGGCCGGGTCCCGGCCGGCCTGGCAGTTCTGCCACGTCGAGGATCTGTGCGGCGCCCTGGAGTACGCCGTCCTGGAGAAGGTCGACGGCGAGCTGGCCGTCGGCTGCGACGGATGGCTGGAGCAGGAGGAGGTCGAGGAGCTCAGCGGGATCCGGCGGATGGAGCTGCCCTCCGCGGTCGCGCTGGGCGCGGCGGCCCGGCTGCACCGGATCGGGCTGACGCCGTCCCCGGCGGGCGACCTCGCGTACACGATGTACCCGTGGGTGGTGAGCGGGTCGCGGCTGCACGACGCGGGGTGGCGGGCGCAGTGGACCAACGAGGAGGTGCTCGCCGAGCTGCTGGAGGAGGTCGCCGGGCGGCACACCGTGGCCGGGCGGCGCCTCGGGCGCAAGGACGCGACGGCGGCGGGGGCCGCGGGGGCGACGGTCGCGCTGCTCGGCGCCGCCGCGGTGGTGCGGCGGGCCCGCAAGGCGCGGCGCCGATAGCGGCGCGCCGTGAACCAGGGGGCTCTGCCCCCTGGACCCCCGCCGGACGGGCTGGGTTCGCCCACCTTGGATGCGGCACGATGGACCCATGGCATCCACCAACGACCATCCCGGTGAGCGGGCGGCCGACGACCCCGTCAAGCTGATCGGCATCAGGGACACCCCGCTCTCCCTCGACGAGGTCTTCCGGGCTGTCGGGGACGACGCGGCCGGGGGGACCGCCCTGTTCGTGGGGACCGTGCGCAATCACGACGGGGGTGCCGACGTCGACACGCTCGCGTACTCCTGCCATCCCACCGCCGAGGCGGAGATCCGGCGGATCGCGGAGAAGGTCGCCGCCGAGTTCCCGGTGCGGGCGCTCGCGGCCGTGCACCGGGTCGGGGACCTCGCCGTCGGTGATCTCGCGGTGGTCGTCGCCGTGTCGTGCCCGCACCGGGGCGAGGCCTTCGAGGCCTGCCGGAAGCTGATCGACGATCTCAAGCACGAGGTGCCGATCTGGAAGCACCAGACGTTCTCCGACGGCACCGAGGAGTGGGTCGGGGCCTGCTGAGCGGCCCGCCCCGCCTCCGGTTGCGTAACCCCACCCCTGCCGTGAGCGTTGTCAGTGCGGATGGTTAATCTGCTGATCAGTCAGTTGCGGTAATGGGGTTGGGAGGTCGGCATGGCGGTGCTCGCCTGGTTGCTGATTCCGCTTGTGGCTGCGATCGGGGCCGGACTCTGGGGGAGCTGGGCCAACCGCACCCGCAAGGCGCGCGGCGACGGTCCGGAGCTCGACGGGTACGCGCGGTTCCGTGCCGCCATGGAGAAGTCCGCCGCCGTGCCGAGGTCCTCCTCCGGGGGCTGAGGGGCGCCGAGGGGGCACTGACCCGGGTGGTGGCCCTGACGGTGCGCCGACAGACGCGTCCCGTACTGTCGAGGCATGCCACGCCGCACCGCGACGATGCTCGCCTCCACCCTGATGCTGATCGCGCTCCTGTGCGCCGGGGTGCTCATCCCCGTGCCGTACTCGGAGATGTCCCCGGGGCCGACGGTGAACACGCTCGGTGAGCACGACGGTGAGCCGGTGCTGCAGATCGCGGGGCACAAGACGTACGCGACGAGCGGTCATCTGAACATGACCACCGTGCGGGTCACCAGCGCCGACTACCGGATGAACCTCGTCGAGGCGGTCTACGGCTGGCTGGCGCACGACAACAAGGTCGTGCCGCACGACACGCTCTACCCGGACGGCAAGACCGAGGAGCAGTCCACCCAGGAGAACGCCGAGGAGTTCAGCCAGTCCCAGGAGAGCGCCAAGGTCGCGGCCCTGAAGGAGCTGGACGTCCCGGTGACGTCCTGGGTGATCGTCTCGACGGTGGTCAAGGACTCCCCGGCCGAGGGCAAGCTGCACGCCGGGGACGTGATCAAGGCCGTGGACGGCACCGCGGTGAAGGAGCCGGCCGACGTCGCGAAGCTGGTGACCAAGCACAAGCCCGGCCAGGACGTCGTGTTCACGATCATCCCGGCCAAGGAGCAGGCCGCCGCCGAGAAGGCGCACAAGACGGCGACGAAGACGCAGGACGTGACGATCACGACCGCCACCTCCGACGACGTCGGCGAGAAGCGGGCCATCGTCGGGATCTCGGCCGGGACCGATCACACGTTCCCGTTCACGATCGACATCAAGCTCGCCGACGTGGGCGGGCCCAGCGCCGGACTGATGTTCGCCCTCGGGATCTACGACAAGCTGACGCCCGGCAACCTCACCGGCGGCAAGTTCGTCGCCGGCACCGGGACCATCGACGACGACGGCAAGGTCGGGCCGATCGGCGGCATCGAGATGAAGACCGTGGGCGCGCGCAGCCAGGGGGCGCAGTACTTCCTGACGCCGGCCGACAACTGCGCGGCCGCCGCCAAGGACACCCCCTCGGGACTCAGGCTCGTCAAGGTCGACACCATCGACGACGCCCTCTCCGCCCTCAAGGACATCCGCAGCGGCGACACCGCAGATCTGCCGAAGTGCACCAAGTAGCGCCGCGGGCGGCTACTCCTCGAAGGTCGCCGACAGCGCCTCCGCCAGGCCGGGGACCAGGTTCCCGCCGGTGAGCACCTCGGTCGGCGCGTCCTTCTCGCGCAGCCGCAGCGCCGACTCACGGGTGCCGTCACGCAGCACCGCGACCGTCATCCGGACCTCCTGGCGGTCCGGGTGCTCGGCGACCCACTTCGTCAGCTTCGCCCCGCTCAGCCCCTGCGGGACCTGGGCCTCGGCGGACGGCGGCAGCATCAGCCGCTCCACGGTCAGGGCGCAGCCGGCCACCGCGTCGGGCCAGGCGATCGTGGCGAGGAACTCGTCGAGCGCCTTGTCCGTTGGCACTTCGTCCTGCTCGATCGGGGTGAGCCCCGTGGTCTCGGGCTCGTCCGTCAGGCCGAGCTGGGCGGCGAGCGAGGGTTCCTGAGCCCGCAGTCGTGCGGTGTCTACGAGGGCGAAGAGGCGGGCGGGCTGGTCCCAGCCGAGGCCGGAGGCGTACTCGTCGATCTCGAGTACGGCCCGGGTGAGCGGGTTCGCCGCCATGGGAGTGTTGGACATGGTCACAATCCTCTCTCGTTCTCGGGCGGAATCGGGAACCGAGTAAACGGTGAGTAAGTTGCATAGGTGTGGGCCCACGATCACGGGGGGCCACTGGGGGCCGGCGAACACGCGGGCCTGAGGGATCGACAGCGAACTTCGAGGTGCGCACCTTGGCTTTCCAGATGCCGGACCGCGGCGGAGGCCCGACAGGGCCGCGGATGAGAGTGGGCCGCCCGTCCCGGCGTGTCCGGACCCTGCTCATGACGCTGGGCGTCCTTGCCGTTCTCGGCATGGCGTTCACCATGTTCGCGGGGTTCTGGACGGACTGGCTCTGGTACCGGTCGGTGAACTACTCGTCCGTGTTCACCACCACCCTCTGGACCAAGATCGGCCTGTTCTCCGTCTTCGGTCTGCTGATGGCGCTCGCGGTCGGTCTCAACATCTGGCTCGCCCACCGGCTGCGGCCCCCGCTGAGCGCGATGTCGGTGGAGCAGCAGAGCCTCGACCGGTACCGCATGGGCATCGCGCCCTACAAGCGGTGGCTGCTGCTCGGCATCACCGCCCTGGTCGGGCTCATCGCCGGCGCCTCGGCGGCCGGCCAGTGGCGGACCTGGCTGATGTGGGTCAACGGCGTCTCCTTCGGACAGAAGGACCCGCAGTTCCACCTCGACGTGTCGTTCTTCGCCTTCGACCTGCCCTGGTACCGGTTCCTGCTCGGCTTCGGCTTCGCCGCCACGATCCTCTCCCTGATCGCCGCCGCGCTCACCCACTACCTGTACGGCGGGCTGCGCGTCACCAGCCCCGGCGCGCGCGCCACGGCCGCCGCCACCGGACATCTGTCGGTGCTGCTCGGGATCTTCGTCGCCCTGAAGGCGGTCGCCTACTGGCTCGACCGGTACGGCCTGGCCGTGAAGTCCAGCGACTTCAAGGCGACGGACAACTGGACCGGCCTGCGGTACGTCGACGCCAACGCCTACCTCCCGGCCAAGACGATCCTGTTCTGCATCGCCGTCATCTGCGCCCTGCTGTTCTTCGCGACCCTGTGGCGGCGCACCTGGCAGCTGCCGGTGATCGGCTTCGGCCTCATGGTGCTCTCGGCGATCCTGATCGGCGGGCTGTACCCGGCGATCGTCCAGAAGTTCCAGGTCCAGCCGAACGAGCAGGCCAAGGAAGCCCCGTACGTCGAGAAGAACCTCAAGGCGACGCGTGAGGCGTACGGCATCGACGGCGCGCAGGTCACCGAGTACTCGGGGACCAGCACCACCAAGGACAAGGCGCAGCTGCGCGACGACGTGGACGCCACCGCGAGCATCCGGGTCCTGGACCCGAACATCGTCTCGCCGACGTACCAGCAGCTCCAGCAGATGCGGAAGTACTACGCCTTCCCCACCAACCTGGACGTGGACCGCTACAACGTCAGCGGCTCCGACCAGGACACGGTCATCGGTCTGCGCGAGCTGAACCTCGCGGGTGTCGACAAGCAGAACTGGATCAACAACCACTTCCGCTACACCCACGGCTACGGCGTGGTGGCCGCCAAGGGCACCACCGCCGACTCCGAGGGCCGGCCCCTCTTCACCGAGTCCAACCTGCCGTCCGAGGGCGACCTCGGCACGTACCAGCAGCGGATCTACTACGGCGAGAAGACGACCACGTACTCGATCGTAGGCGGTCCCCAGAAGGAGATCGACTACTCCGACGACAACGGCGAGAAGACCACCAGCTACACCGCCAAGAGCGGGGTCAACCTCTCCAACCCGGTCAACCGGGCCGCGTACGCGGTGGCGTTCGGCGAGCCGCAGATCCTGTACTCCGGCGCGATCGGCGAGGGCTCGCGGATCCTCTACAACCGCACGCCCAAGGAGCGCGTCGAGGCGGTCGCCCCGTGGCTGACCATCGACGGTGACGCCTACCCGGCCGTCGTCGACGGGAAGATCCAGTGGATCGTCGACGCGTACACCACGACGAACGGCTACCCGTACGCCTCCCGTACGACCCTCGGCGACACCACCGCCGACTCGCTCACGGCGACCAACGACAACCGCGCGGTGGTGGCCCAGCAGAACCAGGTCAACTACATCCGCAACTCGGTGAAGGCGACCGTCGACGCGTACACCGGCGAGGTCAAGCTCTACCAGTGGGACACCGAGGACCCGGTCCTGAAGACCTGGATGAAGGCGTTCCCCGGCACGGTCGAGCCCAAGGGCGACATCTCGACCTCGCTGATGGCCCACCTGCGGTACCCGCAGGACCTGTTCAAGGTCCAGCGCGAACTGCTCACCCGCTACCACGTGAAGGACGCCACGACCTTCCTCAGCGGCAGCGAGGTCTGGCAAGTGCCGGACGACCCGTCCAACAAGTCGGGTGACGCGGTGCCGCCGTACTACCTGAGCATGAAGATGCCGGACCAGGCCGCGCAGGCGTTCTCGCTGACGACGACGTTCACGCCCAACGGGCGGGACAACCTGAGCGCGTTCATGGCGGTGGACTCCGAGGCGGGGACGCCCGGTTACGGCAAGATCAGAATCCTGAAACTGCCGACGAGCACCACCGTCGACGGACCGAAACAGGTCCAGAGCCAGTTCAACTCCGAGCAGGACATCGCCGAGTCGATCAGACTCCTCAAGGGCGGTGACTCCGACATCGAGTACGGCAACCTGCTGACCGTGCCGCTCGACGGAGGCCTGCTCTATGTCGAGCCGGTCTATGTGCGCGGTGGCGGACTCAAGTACCCGCTGCTGAAGAAGGTGTTGGTGACCTACGGCGGCAACACCGCCTTCGAGGACACCCTCGACGGGGCCCTCAACAAGGTCTTCGGCGCGGAGAGCACGACCCCGCCCGCGGACGACGGCGGTGACACCACCACCCCGCCGTCCTCCTCCAACCCGACGGTCCAGGAGGCGCTGAACGACGCGCAGAAGGCGTTCACCGCCGGCCAGGACGCCCTGAAGAAGGGCGACTGGGAGGCGTACGGCAAGGCACAGAAGGACCTCGAGGCCGCCCTGAAGCGGGCCGAGGACGCCCAGGCCGAGGCGGACAAGAGCGGCAACAAGGCGAGCAGCAGCCCGAGTCCGAGCGCGTCGCCGAGCAGTGGCGGCTCCGGCGGGGCCAAGGCGAGCGGCAGTCCCAGCCCGAGCGCCAGTCCCAGCGGCTGATCAAGCACGCCCCTCGTCGTGATACGGTTGTGGAACACGACGCGGGGTGGAGCAGCTCGGTAGCTCGCTGGGCTCATAACCCAGAGGTCGCAGGTTCAAATCCTGTCCCCGCTACTGAAGACGAAGGCCCGGATCCGGTACACGGATCCGGGCCTTCGTCATGTGCGAACGCATGTGCCGCGGTACGACACCGCCGCGCCGCTGTGGGGAGTTGGGCCGACTGTGTTTGACTTGTCTCTCTGTGGGCATGTCGACAAAACGCTGAAGTGACCTCACGGGCTGCGGTATACACAGGTGTACCCGGGTTGCAGGTGGTGCGACGATGGACGTTATGGGGGACAAGGCAACTCTGTTCGAGACAGGGCGGTTTGTGCAGCCTTCCGGTGCGGAAGCGACCCCGGACGAGAGCCGGGACGAGACGGCGCACGCCGTCGAGACGGTAGAGACGGACGAGACGGTAGAGACAGAAGAAACAGCCGAGACGGGGGTGACGGTCGAGACGGGGGAGGCCGTCGAGGAGATGAGGCTGCGGCTCGCCGCCGCGGCCGGCGACGCCGAGGCGACCAGCGTCCTCGGCGCCATGCTGCTGCGCCGCGGCGACCTGGACGGCGCCGAGCCGCATCTGCGCGCCGCCACCGCGGCCGGGGACCGGGCCGCCGCCAACAACCTGGGCGTCCTGCTGCATCAGCGCGGGTACGCCGACGAGGCCGCCGGATGGTGGCGGGTCGCCGCCGTCGCCGGCTCCGCCGCCGCCGCGCACGCGCTCGGGCGCCACTGCCGGGAGTGCGGCGACGAGCCCGCCGCCGAGTACTGGCTGCGCCAGTCCGCCGAGCAGGGCCACGCCCTCGGCGCGTACGCCCTCGCCGACCTGCTGGAACACCGCGCGGACAGCGGGGCCGAGCGGTGGATGCGGGCCGCCGCCGAGCGCGGTCACCGGGAGGCGGCGTACCGGCTGGCACGGGCCCTGGACCGCAGGGACCCGCGGTCCTTCGACGGCGACACGGGCGACGCGGGTCACGCCGGAGGCACCGGCAAGGACGGCGGCGCCGGTGTCGGCGTCCAGCCCGAGGCCGAGCAGTGGTACCGGCAGGCCGCCGCGCGCGGCCACCGGCGGGCCGCCCTGCACCTCGGGGCGATCCTGGAGCGCAAGGGCGAGCTGAAGGAGGCCGGGCGCTGGTACCTGACCGCCGCCAAGGACGGCGAGGCACGGGCCGCCTGCGCCCTCGGATTCCTGCTGCGGGACGCCGGCGACACCGAGAACGCCGCGATCTGGTGGCTGCGGGCCGCCCAGGACGGCGACGGCAACGCCGCCAACGCGCTGGGCGCCCTGCACGCCGAGCGGGGGCAGACCCAGACCGCCGAGCGCTGGTACCGGGCCGCCATGGACGCGGGCGACGACAACGGCGCCTACAACCTCGCCCTGCTCTGCGCCGAGCAGGGCCGCACCGCGCAGGCCGAGCAGTGGTACCGGCGCGCGGCCTACGCCGGGCACCGCGAGGCCGCCAACGCACTGGCCGTCCTGCTGCTCCGGGTCGGCGACACGGCCGGCTCCGAGCCCTGGTTCTCCAAGGCGGCGGAGGCGGGCAGCGTCGACGCCGCGTTCAACCTCGGGATCCTCTTCGCCGGGCGCGGCGAGGACACGGTCGCGCTGCGCTGGTACGAGCGGGCGGCCGCCGCCGGGCACACCGAGGCGGCGCTCCAGGTCGGCATCGCCCGGCTGCGCGAGGGCGACGAGCAGGAGGCCGAACGGCATCTGCGGTGCGCCGCGGGCGGGGGCAGCGCGGAGGCGGCGTACCGGCTGGCCGCCGTGCTGGACGCGCGCCGGCCGCCGCAGCCCGCGCACGAGCTCGGGGAGATCGCGCACGAGAAGACCGAGTGCGAGGAGTGGTACGAGCGGGCGGCCCAGCAGGGGCACCGGCGTGCCCAGGTCCGGGTCGGGATGCTCGCCGCGGCACGGGGGGACGTGTGCGAGGCGGCCCGCTGGTACCGGGAGGCCGCCGAGGCCGGATCGCGCAACGGGGCCTTCAACCTCGGGCTGCTGCTCGCGCGGGAGGGCAGCGAGCCGGAGGCGGTCGTGTGGTGGACGCGGGCGGCCGACGACGGGCACGGGCGGGCGGCGTTGCGGCTCGCCCTGGTCTACGCGCGTCGGGGTGAGCTGGCGGAAGGGCAGCGGTGGGCCGACCGTGCGGTGTCGCTCGGACCGGGGGAGGTCGCGCAGCGCGCGGCGCGGCTCCGCGACGCGCTGCGGCAGGAACTGTCGGCCTGAGGTCCACGTCCCAGGGGGGCTCGGTGGGATGAGAAGCAGCCCACACGGAACTGATTTGCCTCCGCGCTCCCCCTTCACGTAACGTTGCATTCAACGACGCGGGGTGGAGCAGCTCGGTAGCTCGCTGGGCTCATAACCCAGAGGTCGCAGGTTCAAATCCTGTCCCCGCTACTGAAGGCCGAGGGCCGGAATCCGAAAGGGTTCCGGCCCTCAGTCGTGTCCGACGGCCTCCTCGTAGAGCAGGCGGTCCACCGTCTGCGATTCCGGCAGCGGTGTGTCCGAGGTCACTCCCTGTGCCCGGTACGCGGACTGGAGCCGGTCCGTCGTCCCCGCGCGGATCTCCCAGTCCATGCGCAGGGAGGGCGTGGACGCGAGGATCTTCGGGTCGGTCCTCAGCAGCGCGGCGAGGTAGGAGACGAACTCCGCGTCCTTCTTGTAGTCCGCCGCGAAATAGGTGTTCACGGTCCGGATGTAGGCCCTGAGCAGGGCCACCCCCGCGTCGGTGTCCTCGGTCAGCAGGCTCGGCCCGTACAGGAAGCCGCCCAGGGGCTCGCCCTGCGGCTGGCCGCCGAGGAAGGCGTAGGAGGGGTCGCCGTCCACCGTGCGCCAGACCGGGTCGAGCAGCCAGGCCGAGTCGACGCCGCCGTTGCGCAGGGCGGTGAGGACGTCCGCCGAGCCCAGCTGCTGGTACCGGATCTTTGCCAGGTCCCCGCCGTGGCTGCGCAGCGCCTTCTCCATCGGGTACGCGATCACCGAGCCCTTGCCGATCATCGTGCCCAGGCTCCGGCCGGACAGGGAGACGTCCGCCGCCGTCCCGCTGTCGTCGAGCCTCGCCCACAGGCCGCTCTTCGAGGCCGGGTCGGGGGAGAAGTTGCCCGCGACCCAGCGGATGTCGAAGCCGCCCCGGACGCCGTTCATCACGGCCGCCTCCGGGGCCGCCCAGAGCGCGTCGATGTCGCCCTTGGCGAGCAGCGGCAGGGCGTCGGGGGTGGGCAGCACCTTGAGCTCGACGTCCAGGCCCTCCCGGGCGAACTCGCCCTTGTCCAGGGCCACCTCCAGCGGTGCCACGTACTCCGCGCTCAGCGTGCCCGTCGCGATCGTCAGCTTCCGGCGCTCGGCCAGGGGGACCGGCGCGGGGGCTCCCGGCTCGCAGCGGGCCGGGGCGCGGTCGGCGGACAGGTCCGAGGGGTCCGTCCAGGAGGCGGTACCGCAGCCCGCCACCGGGCTGACCGTGCGGGTGCCCGGCGCGGCCGTCGGCCCGCCGCCCGGGGGCGCCGAGGAACAGCCCGCCGACGTCAGCAGTGCGCCCAGGACGGCCGCGAGCACGGCCGACCGCCGGTTCACGACTGCCCCCGTCCGCGGTCCCGCGGCGCCCAGGGGGTGAGGAGCCGGCCGAGGAGTCGTACGGCCTCGGAGAAGACCACGCCCAGCACCGCCACGCACAGGATGCCGACGAACATCACGTCGTTCTGGAACAGCGCGCGCGAGTCGAAGATCAGGTGGCCGAGGCCGTCCGTCGCGGCGATCTGCTCGGAGGCGACGATCACCAGGACGGCCACGCCCGCCGCGATCCGCGCGCCCACCAGGACGGACGGGAGCGAGGCCGGCAGCAGGACATGGCGGAACATCTGCCAGGGCGAGGCGCCGAAGACCCGGCCCGCGTCACGGTGGCCGGAGGGGACGGCCAGCACCGCCGCCATGGTCGAGATCCACACGAAGAAGAAGACGGTGACCGCCACCAGCGCCACCTGCGGGCCCTCGCCGAGGCCGAACATGTTCAGGAAGATGGGCAGCAGGGCCAGTTTGGGGACCACGTACAGGGCGTCCAGGAGGGGTTCCAGGGCTGCCCTGACCAGCGACAGCGACCCCATCAGCAGGCCCAGCGCGTAGCCGGCGGCCGTGCCGAGCGCATAGCCCGCCAGGACGCGCCGGACGGTGGCCCGCACGTCCGGCCACAGCGCACCGGCCGCGGCCCGGTCCCAGCCGTCGGCGAGGATGGTGGAGGGGGCGGGGTAGACGCGGGCGTCGATCCAGGCGCGGGTCGCGGCGAGCTGCCACAGCAGGACCAGGAGCGCGGGGACGGCGACCGCCAGGGTCAGTTCCAGGGCTCTGCGGCGGCGATGGGTGCGCTCGGGGTGGAGTTCCTCGGGGCCCGGGCCGCGGACCAGGACCGTCGTCGCCTTCTTCCGCTCCTCGTTCGGGGCGAGCGCGGTCATGCCGGCACCGCCTCCTTCCTCAGCAGGTCCCACAGCGCGCTCTTCAGGGCCGTGAACTCGGGCGTCGTGCGGATGTCACCGGTGCGCGGGCGCGGGAACGGCGGGCGGTGCTCGGCGATGATCCGGCCGGGGCGCGCGGACATCACCAGGACGCGGTCGCCCAGGACGATCGCCTCCTCCAGGCTGTGGGTGATGAACAGGGTGGTGGTGCGGGTGGCCTGGGTGAGGTCGAGCAGCTCGTCCTGGAGGATCGTGCGGAGCTGGGCGTCGAGCGCGGCGAACGGCTCGTCCATGAGCAGGATCTCCGGCTCCACGGCCAGCGCCCGGGCGATCGCGACGCGCTGGCGCATCCCGCCGGACAGGGCCGCCGGGTAGGCGTCCGCGAAGTCGGCGAGACCCAGGCGGGTCAGCCAGTCGTCGGCGCGGGCGTTCGCCTCGTGGCGCCGGACGCGCTGGACGTCGAGGCCGAAGCGGACGTTCGCGCGGACCGTCTTCCAGTCGTGGATGCCGTAGTCCTGGAAGATCATGGCCGCCGGGCGGGGGCTGTGCGTACGGATCTCCAGGGTGCCGAAGCTGGGGCGCAGCAGACCGGCGGCGATGCGCAGGAGTGTGGACTTGCCGCAGCCGGAGGGGCCCACGACACAGACGAACTCGCCGGGCGCGACGGTCAGGCCGAGAGGGCCGAGGGCCTCGACGGCGGCCGGGCCGCGGCCGAAGGTTCGGGTCAGATCGCGTGCGCTGAGTTTCGGAGACGGCTCTGCCACGAGACGAAGATATGACGGTCCGTCAGATTCGGGAAGGTCGCCCGCGCGCAAAGCCGACCGCAGCGCGAAGCCCCGGCGTCCTCGGGGGACGCCGGGGCTTCGGGGGAGTGCCTACGCCGCCGCGCAGCTCGGGCAGATGCCGCGGTACGTCACCTCGACGTCCGAGACCGCGAAGCCGAAGCGCTCCGAGTCGGGGAGGTCGGACAGCGGGTTGCCGGTCGGGTGGACGTCGCGGATGGCGCCGCAGCGCGCGCAGACCAGGTGCTGGTGCGGGCGGTGGGCGTTGGGGTCGTACCGCTTGGCGCGCCGGTCGGTCGCGACCTCGAGCACCTCGCCGAGGGAGACCAGCTCACTGAGCGTGTTGTAGACGGTCGCCCGGGAGATCTCGGGCAGCTTGGCGACGGCTCTGGAGTGCACCTCGTCGGCCGTCAGATGGACGTGTTCGCCGTCGAGGACCTCGGCCACGACGCGTCGCTGCGCGGTCATCCGCCATCCGCGTCCACGCAGCCGTTCCAGAAGGTCACTCATGGACACCAGCCTAACAGCAGGAGGAACAGTTCCCGATCGGGTGTGACTTTGGAGCCAGGCCTGACTTAGACAGTGTCCATGATCGGATCGGGGCTGTCCATGGTGCGCCCCCTGGGCCCGGGTGCGGTGTGCCGCTCAGGCGGGGAGTGGCTGTCGGACCGGGACCCAGCAGCGGATGATGTCACGGACCGAGACGATCCCGGCCGGCTCGCCCGCGTCGAGGACTATCAGATGGCGGAAGCCGCCGTGGGCCATCGCCCGGGCCGCTTCCTCCAGGGTCCAGGTCGGGGCGGCGAAGACCACGTTGTTGGTGGTGTGGGCGTGGGTGCGTTCCGTGTCCGGGTCCTGGCCCAGGCCCACGGAGTTGAGGATGTCCCGTTCCGTGAGGATGCCCATGCCGGCGTCGGGGTCGAGGACCAGGGCGGCGCCGACGCGGCGGGCGGACATCAGGGCGGCGGCCTGGCGGAGGGTGTGGGCGGGGCCGATGGTGAGGACCACTGTGCTCATGGCGTCTCGGACGAGCATGGGATGGAGCCACCTCCTAGGGGAATCCGCGCCTGGCGTGCGGGTCTCCGCGGACGAGTACCCGCACGTGCGCCGATTCACAAGTTCACAAGTGGGGGAACCCTCAGAGTGGCAGGTAAAGCGGGAGTCAACAAGGGGGCGCGCGTAGTCAAATGAGGGCGTGCGCGCTCACATGTGGTGCCGCTCAGTAGCGGTCGCCGACGTACTCCAGCAGTTCGTCGTGGAGCAGACCGTTCGACGCGGCCCCGTTGCCGCTGTGCGGGCCCGGACGGCCGTCGAGGCCGGTGAAGGTGCCGCCCGCCTCCGTCACGACGATCGCGTTCGCCGCCATGTCCCACAGCGACAGCTCCGGCTCGGCGCACAGGTCGATCGAGCCCTCGGCGACCATCATGTAGGGCCAGAAGTCGCCGTACGCGCGCGTGCGCCACACCTCGCGGGTCAGGTCCAGGAAGCCGTTCAGCTTCCCGCGCTCCTCCCAGCCGGTGAGCGAGGAGTACGCGAAGGACGCGTCCGACAGCTTCGCGACCTTGGAGACGTGCAGCCGGGTCGCGGAGGAGAGACTGCGGCCGCTGAAGGCGCCGTGCCCCTTCGCGGCCCACCAGCGGCGGTTCAGCGCCGGTGCCGAGACGACACCGACCACCGGGTGGTAGCCGCCCTCGCCCGCCTCCATCAGCGAGATCAGGGTCGCCCACACCGGCACCCCGCGCACGTAGTTCTTGGTGCCGTCGATCGGGTCGATCACCCAGCGGCGCGGGCCCGTGCCCTCCAGGCCGTACTCCTCGCCGAGGATCGCGTCCCGCGGACGGGCGCGGTGGAGCTGGCCGCGGATCAGTTCCTCGGCGGCCTTGTCGGCCTCGCTCACCGGGGTCATGTCCGGTTTGGTCTCCACCTTGAGGTCGAGGGCCTTGAAACGGTCCATGGTGGCGGCGTCGGCGGCGTCCGCGAGGACGTGCGCGAGACGGAGATCGTCGAGGTAGTCCGGCATGGGACGAACGGTATCCGGCCGGATCGGGCGAGGCCACAGCGGACCGCGCGCCGGATGTGCGGGGATCGGCCGGGGACCCGGCGGGAGCCGTCGGGGAGCCCTCGGCCGGCTCCCGCCGCGCGCCCGCGAACCCTTGACAGTGCCCCCGTGCGCGTCAACCCTGGCAGCATCCGCTCGCCCCGGGAGGCGATGATGCCTGCAGCGCGGGAATCCCTGCTGGACGCCGCCTACGCGGCACTCGACCTGCGGCCCTGGTCCGCGGTGCGGATGGTGGACGTCGCGGCGACCGCCGCGGTGTCCCGGCAGACGCTGTACAACGAGTTCGGCAGCAAGGAAGGGCTGGCCAGAGCCCTGGTGCGGCGGGAGGCCGACACCTATCTCGCCGGGATCGACCGGGCGCTCGCCGGGCCCGGCGACGCCCGCGAACGGCTGGCCTCCGCCGCCGGGTGGACCTTCACCGCGGCCCGGGACGACCCTCTCCTGCGCGCCCTGCTCACCGGCTGCTGGAGCGAGCGGCTGCCCTCGCCGACGCTCTCGGCGGTGCCCTCCTCCTCCGCCGTCCCGGCGCAGCGGCGGGCGGACGGGCCGCTGCCCTCGCCCGGCGACCTCGTCGCCGCCGTACGGGACCGGGCCGTCGCCGTGCTCGGCGGCCCCGGCGCGGCCCGCGCGGACGCCGCCGACCTGGCCCGCGCCTGCGAGCTCGCCGTACGGCTCGCGCTGTCCTGTGTGGCGGCCCCGCCGGCCGGGGAGAACGGGGTGACCGAGCTGGTGCGGGCGGCGCTCCAGCGGGCGTAGCCGGGACAGCCGCCGGTCACCTCAGGGGCAGGTCAGTGCGCCGAGCCCGACAGCTGGAGCCCGATCACCCCGGCGATCACCAGGCTGATCGAGACGATCTTCAGGGTGGACACCAGGTCGCCGAGGAAGATCATGCCGTAGATCGCGGTGCCCGCCGCGCCGATGCCCGTCCACACCGCGTACGCCGGGCCGACGTCGAGCTTCTTCAGGGAGAGCGTCAGCAGACCGAAGCTGCCGAGGGCGAAGGCGCAGAAGGCGATCGTGGGCCAGAGCCGGGTGAATCCGTGGGACAGCTTCAGACAGACGGCGAAACCGGTCTCGAGCAGTCCCGCGACGATGACCAGCAGCCACGCCATGTGCTGTCCTCCCGTTTGTCCGCTCGTGCGCCCGCGCGGTCCGGCTCGGTGCGATTATGCACTTACCGGACTCACGTCCTGACAAACAACGCGGAGGTCAGTCGCCCTCCTTGCGCTCCCGGGTGGCCAGCAGCCGGCGCAGCGAGTAGAGCCGCGCGGGGTCCGCGTGGCCCTCGGCCACCCACGCGTCCAGCGCGCAGTCCGGCTCGTCGTGACTGCACGCGCGCGGGCAGCCCTCGGTGCCCGGTTCCAGATCGGGGAAGGCGTGGATCACACGGGACGGATCGACGTGGTGCAGGCCGAACGACCGGACGCCCGGAGTGTCGATCACCCAGTCGCCGGTGCCCGCCAGCGGCAGCGCCAGCGCCGAGGTCGTGGTGTGGCGGCCACGGCCGGTCACCGCGTTGACATGCCCGGTCACCCGGCGGCGCTCCTCGGGGACCAGCGCGTTGACGAGGGTGGTCTTGCCGACGCCCGAGTGCCCGACGAAGGCCGTGATCCGCCCCGCCAGCAGCTCGCGCACCCGGTCCGCGGCCCCGCCGTTCTCCAGCTCCTCACGGCTGGTTACCACGTACGGGATGTCCAGGTCGCCGTACAGCTCCAGCAGCTTGTCCGGCGGCGCCAGGTCCGACTTCGTCATCACCAGCAGCGGGGTGAGGCCGCCGTCGTAGGCCGCGACCAGACAGCGGTCGATCAGCCGGGGGCGGGGTTCGGGGTCGGCGAGGGCCGTGACGACGGCGAGCTGGTCGGCGTTGGCGACCACCACCCGCTCGAACGGGTCGTCGTCGTCCGCGGTACGGCGCAGCACCGAGTGGCGCTCCCCGATGCGGACGATCCGGGCGAGGGTGTCCTTCGTGCCGGACAGATCGCCGACCAGGGCGACCCGGTCACCCACGACCGCCGCCTTGCGGCCCAGCTCACGGGCCTTCATCGCGAGGACGATCCGGTCCTCGACCAGACAGGTCAGCCGGCCCCGGTCGACGGTGAGGACCATGCCCTCGGCGGCGTCCTCGTGCTTGGGCCTGATGTGCGTCCGAGGCCGGTTGCCCTTGCGGTTCGGGCGCGAGCGGATGTCGTCCTCGTCGGTGTGCTTGCCGTAGCGGCGCATGCTTTTTCCCGCCGTCCCTATACCCCGAGCATCCCGGTCCACAGCCCGGGGAAGTCCGGCAAGGTCTTCGCCGTCGTCGCGACGTTCTCGATCTGCACACCCGCCACGGCCAGGCCGATGATCGCACCGGCGGTCGCCATGCGGTGGTCGTCGTAGGTACGGAAGGTCCCGCCGTGCAGCGGGCGCGGGCGGATGTGCAGCCCGTCGGCCGTCTCGGCGACGTCCCCGCCCAGCTCGTTGATCTCCTTGGTGAGCGCGGCCAGCCGGTCCGTCTCGTGCAGCCGCAGATGGGCCACGCCCCGCAGCGTGGACGGGGAGTCCGCGAGCGCGGCGACCGCCGCGATGCCCGGGGTCAGCTCGCCCACGTCCCCCAGGTCCACGTCCACCCCGTGGATCGTGCCCGAACCGGTGAAGACCAGGCCGTAGTCCGTCAGCTCGCAGGAGCCGCCCATCTCGGTGAAGATCTCCCGCAGCCGGTCACCCGGCTGAGTGGTCCGCGCGGGCCAGTCCGGGATCAGCACCCGGCCGCCCGTCACCAGCGCCGCCGCCAGGAACGGCTGCGCGTTCGACAGGTCCGGCTCGATCGTCAGGTCCCGGCCCAGCAGCGCGCCCGGCGTGACCCGCCAGACGTTCGGCTCGCCGCCCGACTCCGGGGTGTCCACCTGGGCGCCGACCGCGCGCAGCATGTCCACCGTCATCCGGATGTGCGGCATCGAGGGGAGCGTCGAGCCGGTGTGCCGGACCTCGACGCCCTGGTTGAAGCGGGGGGCCGACAGCAGCAGCGCCGACACGAACTGCGAGGACGAGGACGCGTCGATCTCCACCGCGCCGCCGTCCAGCGCGCCCGAGCCGTGCACCGTCAGCGGCAGCGCGCCCCGGCCGTCGTCGTCGATCCGGGCGCCGAGGACGCGCAGCGCGTCGATGACGCCGTGCAGCGGGCGCTCGTACGCGCGCGGGTCGCCGTCGAAACGGACGGCGCCGTCGGCGAGGGCGGCGACCGGGGGCAGGAAGCGCATGACCGTGCCCGCGTTGCCGACGTCGACCGTGGCCGGGCCGCGCAGGCCCGCGGGGAGCACGCGCCAGGCCTCGCCCGTGCCGTCCGGGCCCACGCCCTCCTCGATCTCGATGCCCATCGCGCGCAGGGCCTCGGCCATCAGCAGCGTGTCGCGGGAGCGGAGGGGGCGGCGCAGCCAGCCGGGCTCCGAGGCGAGGGCGGCGAGGACGAGGGCACGGTTGGTGACGGACTTGGACCCCGGCACGTGGACCGTCGCGTCGACGGCTTCGCTCGCGGTGGGGGCGGGCCAGAGGGCCGGGGTTTTGGGCATGCGTTCACTTTAGTCGGCGGTTGTCGTTCGGGTGCGGCGCCGTTGGGGCCGGTCGCTCCCCCACTCTCGGCTTCGCTCGAGCGGGGGGACCCCCATCGCGGCGGAGCCGCATATCGACAGAGCCCCGCGCCCCTGAAGAACAGGTCGGCTCACATCTCGAGGAGCCAGCGGCCCCCGCCCATCAGCGCGCACAGCGACACCACGTGGAACAGGAACAGCCACAGGCCCGCCGGAACATGCGTCAGGCGCGACAGCTGGTCCGCGTCCGAGTCGCCCGCGCCGCCGCGCCGGCGCTTGACCTGGAGCTCGAACGCCGGGCGTACGCCGCCCAGCAGCAGGAACCACACCACCGCGTAGGCGAACGCCGCCTGCACCTGGGGGCCCGCCAGCCAGGAGACCAGGAGGAAGGTGCCGCCGGTCACGACGACCGTGAGGGCGCCGTACGCGTTGCGGATCATCACCAGCATCGCGACCAGGAGGGCCGTCGCCAGCCAGAGGAGGAGGGTGATGCGGCCGGCGCCGAGGAGCGCCGCGCCGCCGAGGCCGAGGAGCGGGGGAGCGGTGTAGCCGGCGGCGGCGGTGAGGATCATGCCCAGGCCGTGGGGCTTGCCGCGGCTCACCGTGAGGCCGCTGGTGTCGGAGTGCAGCCGGATCGCGGTGAGCTGGCGGCCCGTCAGCAGCGCGATCAGGCCGTGACCGCCCTCGTGGGCGATCGTGATCGCGTTGCGGGATATCCGCCACAGACTGTGCGGGACGACGACCGCGAGGGCCGCGACGGCCGTCGCGATCACCACCCACAGATCGGGGTCGGGCTGGGTGCCGACGAGACGGTCCCACAGGTCGGGCAGCGCTAGGGCGGCGGTGCTCTCCATGTTCGGCTGTGGCTCCCTCTCGTCGTGTCGAGTCTGGCAGTGTGGCACGTATGTGCGGACGGTATGCAGCGAGTCGCAGGCCCGAGGATCTCGCAGGAGTCTTTGAGATCGAGAACTGGGAGCCCGAGGAGACCCTCGGACCCGACTACAACGTGGCGCCGACCAAGGAGGTCTACGCCGTCCTCGACCGTCCGGTGAAGGACGCCGACGACCGGCGTCCGGTTCGGCAGCTGCGCAAGCTGAAGTGGGGGCTCGTGCCCTCCTGGGCCAAGTCGCCCGAGGGCAGCGCCCGGATGATCAACGCGCGCGCGGAGACGGTGCACGAGAAGCCGTCGTACCGCCGCGCCTTCACCGCGCGCCGCTGCATCCTGCCCGCCGACGGCTACTACGAGTGGGTCACCGCCAAGGAGGAGCGCGACCTGGAGGTCGAGGGGAAGAAGAAGCGGCCGCGCAAGCAGCCCTACTTCGTGCTCCCGGCCGACGGCTCGGTGTTCGCGATGGCCGGGCTGTACGAGTTCTGGCGGGACCGGACCCTGCCCGACGACCATCCGCAGGCCTGGTGGGTGACCTGCTCGGTGATCACCACCGAGGCCGAGACCACCCCGCTCGCCGTGGCCCCCGCCGACGGCCCCCACGCGCTCGCCGAGATCCACCCCCGGATGCCCCTGATGCTCACCCCGGACCGCTGGGACTCCTGGCTGGACCCGGCCCGCACCGACCCCGAGGACCTGCGCTCCCTGCTGGAGCCCCCGCCGCCCGGACTGATGCGGGCCTACCCGGTGTCCACGGCCGTGAGCAACGTCCGCAACAACAGCCCGGAGCTGCTGAAGGAGCTGGAGGGCCCCGAGGAGGGCACACTCTTCTGACGTGAGCACCGTGAGCGCAGTCACCACCGAACTCGTCCCCACCGACGCCGGCGACGCCCGCATCACCTGGCACCCGGCGCGGCGGCCCCGCCTCGTCCTCGCCGTCAGCCACGGCGCCGGCGGCGGCATCGACGCCCGCGACCTCAGGGCCCTCGCCGCCGCGCTCCCCGCGCACGGCGTCACCGTCGCCCTCGTCGAGCAGCCCTGGCGGGTGGCCGGCAAGAAGGTGGCGCCCGCGCCGAAGACCCTCGACACCGGCTGGCGCGGGATCTGGCCCGCCGTCGCGAAACCCGGCCTCCCGGTGGTCTCCGGCGGCCGCAGCGCCGGGGCGCGCGTGGCCTGCCGCACGGCGGTCGGGCTCGGGGCCCACGCGGTCCTCGCGCTCAGCTTCCCGCTCCACCCGCCGGGCAGGCCGGAGAAGTCCCGCGCCGCGGAACTGCTGGGGTCGGGGGTCCCCACGCTCGTCGTCCAGGGCGGCAACGACACGTTCGGGCGGCCCGAGGAGTTCCCCGAGGGGGCGTACGAGATCGTCGAGGTGCCGTACGCCGACCACGGCCTCGCCGTGCCCAAGCGGGCGGAGATCGGCCAGGAGGAGGCCGTGGGGATCGTCACGGACGCGGTCGTGCGGTGGACCGGGTCACTGGGGTAAAGCTTCGGGAATGTTGTGCGCGGGCGCGCTGTTGAGGCGGACAGAAGTGCTGAACACGCAGCACCGATGTCGTGGGAGAGGAAGTCCGCCGCATGGGTTCGACCATCTGCCCGAGCCGTTCCGGCCGCACCGACCTGGACTGGACGGTGCTGCACGCGGCCACCACCACTCCTTTTGGAGCGGCGGCAGGCACGGGTAGTCGTCTATCCTCCGATTCGAGTGGGACCGGATTCGGTCCCGTCCGGAATCTTGAGGAGGTGGGTCCGGTCACCGGTACCGACGCAGGGACCGACAACGGCCAGGCGGAGCTGCCCGAGGGCCAGGGCGCGAGCGACGAGTCGTCCGCGGAGCGCAGCGCGCGCTTCGAGCGGGACGCGCTCGACTACCTCGACCAGATGTACTCGGCGGCGCTGCGCATGACGCGCAATCCGGCGGACGCCGAGGACCTGGTGCAGGAGACGTACGCGAAGGCGTACGCGTCCTTCCACCAGTTCCGTGAGGGCACCAACCTCAAGGCCTGGCTGTACCGGATCCTCACCAACACCTTCATCAACTCGTACCGCAAGAAGCAGCGCGAGCCCCAGCGCAGTGCGGCCGAGGAGATCGAGGACTGGCAGCTCGCCCGCGCCGAGTCGCACATGTCGACCGGTCTGCGGTCCGCCGAGTCGCAGGCGCTGGACCACCTGCCCGACTCGGACGTGAAAGAGGCGCTCCAGGCCATTCCCGAGGAGTTCCGCATCGCCGTGTACCTCGCGGACGTCGAGGGCTTTGCGTACAAGGAGATCGCGGACATCATGGGGACACCCATCGGTACGGTGATGTCCCGGCTGCACCGGGGCCGGCGTCAACTGCGCGGCATGCTCGAGGACTACGCCCGTGAGCGCGGGCTGGTCCCGGCCGGTGCCGGGGACTCGAACGAAGCGAAAGGCTCGGGCTCATGAGCTGCGGAGAGCCGCACGAGACGGACTGCAGTGAGGTACTCGATCATCTCTACGAGTTCCTCGACAGCGAGATGCCGGACGTCGATCGCGACAAGTTCAAGCAGCACTTCACCGAGTGCTCGCCGTGCCTGGAGAAGTACGGACTCGAAGAGGCCGTGAAGAAGCTGGTCAAGCGGTGCTGCGGGCATGACGACGTACCGACCGACCTGCGCGCCAAGGTCCTGGGACGGCTCGATCTGATCCGTTCCGGGCAGGCCGTGCCCGAGCACGACGTGACGGCCACGCCGGTCACACAGGTCTCTCCGGTCTCCCCGGTTTCTCCGCAGGAGTCCTGACCGGGTCCGTCTTCACCCGAATGTGCTAATCCGCGGGTGATACGCCCGCAGAGCCACCCCACGCCACCCTAGGCTCCGAAGCCCGGACCGCTGACGGAGCCCGGACGGGCATGGCTGGGGAGGCGTCATGGAGGGAGTGCCGGCGCGGGCGCGCGCCTACGTCGCCGGTGCCGCCCTCGCCGCCCTGCTCTGTCTGTACCCGCTGCTCGGTCCGTCCCCGCTCACCACCGCCCCGGGCACGCCCTGGTGGGCCGTGGGACTGCTCGCCGCGCTGTACGCGGCGGGCGAGCAGATCGCCCGGCGCCGGTTCGCCGGGACCTTCTCCCCGGTCCTGCTCGCCGGGGCCTTCCTCCTGCCGGCGCCCGCCGCCGCGCTCGTCCCGCTCCCCGGGGCCCTGTGCTCGTACGTCGACAAGGGCCCCTTCCTGCTGCGCCGCGTCTGGCGGGCCGCCCAGTCGTCCCTCGCCGTGTGGGCCGCGGCCCACCTCCACGGGGCGCTGGGCGGGCCGGCGGCCGTGGCCGGCTCCGACGTGCCGTACGCACTGCTGCCCGCGGGCGCGGCCGTCCTCGTCCACTGCGCGGTGCTCGCCGCCCTCGACGGCGGGATGCTCGCGCTCGCCGAGGGCCTCCCGGCGCTCAAGGTCTGCCGGGGCCTGTTCCTGCGCGCGCTCGCGCCCCTCGCCGTGCACGGACTCGCCGGCCTGATGATGGCCGTGCTCTGGCGCAGCCCCTACGGGCCGGTGGCCGCGCTGCTGGTGCTGTTCCCGATGGCCGTGTCCTGGTGGGTGTTCGCCCAGTACCACCGCGAGCGCGCCGCGCACCGGGCGACGATCCGCGCACTCGTCCAGGCCGTCGACATCAAGGACGGCTACACCCGCGGCCACAGCGAACGCGTCGGACAGGCCTCCGTGATGATCGCGCGCGAGCTGGGGATGGACGAGAGCCGGATCGAGGTCATCCGGTTCGCCGGGATCCTGCACGACGTCGGCAAGCTCGGCGTGCCGACCCGGCTGCTGCGCAAGGACGGACCGCTGACACCCGAGGAACGGCGCGTGATCGAACTGCACCCGGAGTACGGCCATGAGATCACCCGGGGGATCTCCTTCCTCGGCGAGGCCCGCTCGGCGATCCTCCACCACCACGAGCGCATCGACGGCAGCGGCTACCCCTATGGGCTGGCGGGCCGTCAGATCCCGGAACCCGCACGGGTGGTGGCCGTCGCCGACGCCTTCGACGCGATGACCTCCACCCGCAGCTACAGCCGGGCCCGGCCGGTGGAGACGGCCCTGGCGGAGCTGGAGCGGTGCGCCGGGACGCAGTTCGACCCCCGTATGGTCACGGCCCTGGTGCGGGTCGTCGGCCGTGAGGGCTGGCACCCGAGGGTGACCGCGGACGAGCCCCGCCGCACGGTCCCCGAGCCCGCCGCCGCCCCGGAGCGTCCCGGAGTGACCCGATGACCCCGCGCCGCCCGCTGCACACCGTGGCCGCCCTGCTCACCGTCGGCTCGCTCCTCGTCACCTTCCGCACCGGCGTCGAGGAGGGGACCGTCGCCCTGGCCTTCGGGGCGCTGGTCGCCGTGGGGGAGGTGCTGAGCGGGCCCGGACTGCGGGAGGCCGCGCCGCTCGGCGCCGCCGGGGGACTGTCGTACGCCCTGCTCGGCGAGCACGCCGGACACCCCGGCCACCACGGGGTCGCCCAGGTCGTGTCGGTGGTCGCCGCCGCCTCCCTGCTGGGCAGCGTGCCCCATCTCGCCCGCGGGCAGGGACCCGTCCTCGACCACCTCGTCCGCCGGGTCCTGGCCGTCGGCTTCGCGGCCGTCTGCTTCCAACCGCTGTACAACAACGGGGCCTTCGACCGCTGGAGAGGCCCCCTCTACGCCCTCGTCCTGCTCGCCCTGCTCGTCCTGACCGTGCTCTGCGACGCCGTGGTCGCCGCCGCGCTCGCGCACTCCCGCACCGGCTGGCCGTTTCCCCCGCTGCTCCGCGACGAACTGCGGGCGGTGCCCGGGATCGGCTCGGCGGTGTGCGCGACCGGCGCGGTGATGGCGCTCGCGGTCGCCGTCGTCGGCCTGTGGGCGCTGCCCGTGTTCTCGGTGCCGCTGCTGCTCACGCAGCTCTCCCTGCGCCGGTACACCGCGGTCCGCGCCACCAACCGGCAGACCATCGTCTCCCTCGCCCGCGCCACCGAGATCGCCGGCTACACCCCGGCCGGGCACGCCCGCCGGGTCGCCGCCCTCAGCCAGGCCGTGGGCCGCGACCTCGGGCTGCCGGAGGCGGAGCTGACCGTCCTGGAGTACGCGGCGCTCATGCACGACATCGGCCAGCTCAGCCTGGTCGACCCGGTCCCGGCGGGCGCCACCTCCGGCCTCCCGGCGGCCGAGCAGCGCCGGATCGCCCTGCTCGGCGGTGCCGTCGTCCGCCAGACCGGGGCGAGCGCCCAGGTCGCGGCGGTCGTCGAGCGGCAGGCCGACCCCTATCGCGAGCAGCCGCCGGCCGCCCGCATCGTCCGGGTGGTGAACGCGTACGAGGAGAAGGTGCAGGGCACCGGCCCCGGCGGCCCCCTCACCGCGCTGGAGGAGCTGCGGCTCGGTACCGGCGGGGAGTACGCCCCGGAGGTCGTCGAGGCGCTGGCCAGGGTGCTCTGCCGTGGCTGTCTGACCCTGCCCGAGGGTGGGTAACCCATGGGTAATGAGCGCCCTCCCAGCCGCACGTGGTTGGATGCGAGGGAGAGAGTGTCCGGGGGCACTGGCCAGCCCACTGAACGGAACTGGCAGGCGGGAATCGTGAGGATCTTCGGCAAGGGACGGCACCGGCCCTCCGCCTCCTGGCGGCAGGCCACGGACCGCGCGTTCACGCTCATCGGCGACGGACGCTACGAGGACGCGGGCGCACTGCTGACACGTGCCGCCGATCTGGAGCCCTGGCTGTCGGAGTCCTGGTTCAACCTCGCCCTGCTGCACAAGTTCCGGCACGACTGGGAGCAGGCCCGCACCGCCGGCCTGCGCGCGGTCGCGCTGCTCGACCGGGAGACCGGCGCGCCCGACTGGTGGAACGTCGGCATCGCCGCCACCGCGCTCCAGGACTGGCCGCTGGCCCGCCGTGCCTGGCAGGCGTACGGGCTGCACGTGCCCGGCAGCGGCATCGGCTCCGGCGAGCCCGTCGGGATGGAGCTGGGCAGCGCCGCCGTACGGCTGTCCCCGGAGGGGGAGGCCGAGGTGGTGTGGGGGCGGCGGCTGGACCCCGCCCGGATGGAGGTGCTGTCGATCCCGCTGCCGTCGTCCGGGCGGCGCTGGGGCGAGGTCGTCCTGCACGACGGTGTGCCGCACGGCGAGCGGACCACGGCCGCCGGCCACTCCTACCCCGTCTTCGACGAGATCGAGCTGTGGGCGCCGTCCCCGGTGCCGACCTGGGTGGTCCTGCTGGAGGCGGCGACGGAGGCGGACCGGGACGCGCTGGAGCAGCTGGCCGCGGACGCCGGGTACGCCGCGGAGGACTGGTCGTCGTCGGTGCGGTTGCTGTGCCGGATGTGCTCGGAGTCGCGGATGCCGTCGGACGAGGGCGACGGGGAGCATCTCGATCCGCACGACCACAGTGAGCCGGGGCATCCGGGGCCGCTGGGGCATCGGACGGACGGGCAGCTGTGGGTACCGGAGCGGGAGTGCGGGGTGGCTGCGCCGGCCGGGCTGGTGCGGGGGTTGCTGGACGGGTGGGTCGCCGACAGCCCGGATTCCAGGGATTGGCGGGATCTGGAAGAGGTGTGTTGAGGTCGTAGTGTCGCTGCGGGCCGGGTGTGGCTGGTCGCGCAGTTCCCCGCGCCCCTGAAGGGCGCGTCCACGTACCCTGTATCCGCAGCATCACCCCTGGTTTTGAGGAAGGCATCGTCGGTCATGGCGCAGCAGGACACCGATCAGCAGCACGCGGGCGTGCTCCCCGTGGACGACGAGGGCTTCGTCATCGACGTCGAGGAGGCGGAGGAGCGGGAGCAGGCGTACCGGGAGCGCGGTACCTCGCGGCCCATCACGGTCGTCGGGAACCCGGTGCTGCACAAGGAGTGCAAGGACGTCACCGTGTTCGACGACGAGCTGCGCAAGCTGGTCGACGACATGTTCGCCTCGCAGCGCACCGCCGAGGGCGTGGGCCTGGCCGCCAACCAGATCGGTGTCGACCTGAAGGTCTTCGTCTACGACTGCCCCGACGACGAGGGCGCCCGGCACGTGGGGGTCGTCTGCAACCCCAAGCTGGTCGAACTGCCCGCCGACCGGCGCCGGCTGGACGACAGCAACGAGGGCTGTCTGTCCGTGCCCACCGCGTACGCGCCGCTCGCCCGGCCCGACTACGCCGAGGTGACCGGACAGGACGAGCACGGCAACCCGATCAAGGTGCGCGGCACCGGGTACTTCGCCCGGTGTTTGCAGCACGAGACCGATCACCTCTACGGGTACCTGTACATCGACCGGCTGTCCAAGCGCGAACGCAAGGACGCCCTGCGGCAGATGGCCGAGAACGAACCCCGTTACCCCGTGGTCGCCAACGACTGAACCACGCCACCTCGTACACGACGCCTGGCCGGGATCCCTCCCGGCCAGGCGTCGTTCGTATGTCCGACGCACGTTCGATCGCTTATGCACATCCGCTGATCGATAACCGGTCGGCGCGAGGGGGATTCTCAACCATGTTGAGGTAGTGAATGAAGCAAATCAGTTCCCAGGACGGTCAGCCGTGGTGCTGAATGGAAGTGCGGGGATACGCAACGGCGCGCGCCCGGCACGGCGGGAGGGGCGTGTTGCCCACTGGCGGCTGAGAGGGGTTGTTCGTGCCAGCTTTCCCATACAGCACCACATACCGCACCATGGTGACGGTGGCCGCACCAACGGTTCCGCCCTCGCTCTCTCTTCCGGTCATCGAGGCTGCCTTTCCCCGGCATCTGCATCCGTATTGGCCCCGGTTGCAGGAGAAGACCCGCTCCTGGCTGCTGGAAAAAGGTCTCATGCCGGCGGACAAGGTCGAAGAATATGCCGACGGACTGTGCTACACGGATCTGATGGCGGGCTACTACCTCGGCGCCTCCGAGGAGGTTCTCCAGGCCATAGCCGACTACAGCGCATGGTTCTTCGTCTGGGACGACCGGCACGACCGCGACGTCGTCCACGGACGCGCCGCGCAGTGGCGTCGGCTCAGGTTCCGGTTGCACGCGGCCCTGGACGCCCCGGCGGCCCACCTGCGCCATCCCGACCCGCTGGTGGCCGGGCTCGCGGACAGCGCGGGCCGGCTGTTCGCGTTCCTCCCCGGCGCCTGGAACGCGCGGTTCAGGCGCCACTTCCACACTGTGATCGACGCCTACGACCGGGAATTCCGCAATCGCCTCCAGGGGCGGGTACCCCCGGTCGACGAATATCTCGCGCTGCGCCGGCTCACCTTTGCACACTGGATCTGGACCGACCTCCTGGAACTGAGCGCGGGATACGAACTCCCGGACGCGGTGCGGAAACACCCGTCCTATCGGAAGGCGGCCCTGCTGAGCCAGGAATTCGCCGCCTGGTACAACGACCTCTGTTCGCTCCCCAAGGAAATAGCGGGCGACGAGGTGCACAATCTCGGAATCAGTCTCATCACCCATGAGGGACTGACTCTGGAAGAGGCGGTGGACGAAGTACGGTGGCGCGTCGAGGAATGCATATCCGGATTCCTCGACGTGGAGCAGGACGTCTTACGGCTGGCCGACCGGCTCGCCGACGGGACGGTCCGCGGAAAAGAACTCGGTGCCACCGTACGCGCCTGCCTCGCGAACATGCGGAACTGGTTCAGTTCCGTCTACTGGTTCCACCACGAGTCCGGCCGGTACACGGTGGACAGCTGGGACGACCGGTCCACGCCCCCGTACGTCAACAACGAAGCGGCAGGTGAGAAATGACCGTCGAATCGGTGAAACCCGGGTCCTCCAGGGCCATGGCACCGCAGGAACCGCCCCTGGCCGGCGGCCGGGTCCCGCTCCTCGGCCACGGCTGGAGGCTGGCCCGCGGCCCGCTGGCCTTCCTCGAACAGCTCCGCGACCACGGTGACGTGGTCCGCCTCCGGCTCGGCCCCAAGACGCTGTACGCCGTCACCGCGCCCGAACTCACCGGGGAACTCGCCCTCAGCCCCGACTACATCATCTCCGGCCCCCTGTGGGAGTCCCTGGAGAGCCTGCTCGGCAAGGAGGGCGTGGCCACCGCCAACGGCCCGCTCCACCGCCGCCAGCGACGCACCATCCAGCCCGCGTTCCGGCTCGACGCCATCCCCGCGTACGGGCCGATCATGGAGGAGGAGGCGTACGCGCTCGTCGAACGCTGGAGCCGCGGCGAGGTCCTCGACGCCACCGCCGAGGGCTTCCGGGTGTCCGTGCGCATCTCCGCCCGCTGTCTGATGCGCGGCACCTACATGGACGCCCGGTCCGAGCGCATCACCTCCGCGCTCGCCACGCTGTTCGCCGGTATGTACCAGCGCATGGTGCTCCCCCTCGGACCCCTTTATCGGGTACCGATTCCGGCCAACCGCGAATTCAACCGGGCACTGGCCGATCTGCACCGGCTGGTCGACGAGATCATCGCCGAGCGCCGGGCGTCCGGCCAAAAGCCGGACGATTTGCTGACGGCTTTGCTCGAGGCGACGGACGAGAATGGCGATCCCATCGGGGAACAGGAGATCCACGACCAGGTCGTCGCGATACTGACCCCGGGCAGCGAAACCGCCGGTTCCGTGGTCATGTCGCTGCTCCACGTCCTCACCGAGCATCCGGATCAAGTGGACAAGATCCGCGCAGAGGTGAAAAACGTTGTCGGTGACCGGCGGGTCGCATTCGACGACGTCCGAAAGCTCCGGCACACGGCCAATGTGGTGGTCGAGACCATGCGGCTGTATCCCGCCGTATGGATATTGACCCGGCGCGCGGTGACCGACACCGAGCTCGGCGGATACCGCATTCCGGCCGGTGCGGACATCGTCTACAGCCCGTACGCGGTCCAGCGCGATCCGCGTTCGTTCGAGCGGAACGAGGAGTTCGATCCCGACCGCTGGCTGCCCGGTCACTCCGCCCCGGCGCCGAAGTACGCCATGTCGCCGTTCGGCGTCGGCAACCGCAAGTGCCCGAGCGACCACTTCTCGATGGCCGAACTCACCCTGATCGCCGCGGTGGTCGCGAGCGCGTTCCGCTTCGAGCCCGCGCCCGGCTCCGACCACCGCACGCACATAGGCATCACGCTCCGGCCGCGCCGGCTGCGGCTGCGGGCGCTGCCGGGGTGAGAGCGCGCGGGGGCCCGCCGGGGGCCGCGGACGGTCAGGCGACCGCCTGCGGCCCCCGGAAGGTCCGCCGGTAGGCGTTCGGGGTCGTGCCCAGCGACCGTACGAACTGATGGCGCAGGGCGCCCGCCGTGCCGAAGCCGGTGCGCCAGGCGATCGCGTCCATCGTCTCGTCCGTGGCCTCCAGCAGCTGCTGGGCGAGCAGCACCCGCTGGCGCAGCAGCCAGCGGTAGGGGGTGGTGCCCGTCTCCTGCTGGAACCGCCGGGCGAAGGTGCGCGGCGCCATGTGCGCGCGGGCCGCGAGCTGCTCGACCGTGACCTCCTGGTCGAGGTGCGCCTCCATCCAGGCCAGCACCTCCCCGACCGTGTCGCAGGAGGAGCGGGGCAGCGGCCGCTCGATGTACTGCGCCTGCCCGCCGTCCCGGTGCGGCGGGACGACCATCCGCCGGGCGATCCGGTTCGCGACCTCGGGCCCCTGCTCCTTGCGCACGAGGTGCAGACAGGCGTCGATCCCGGCGGCGGTGCCGGCGGAGGTGATCACCGGGTCCTCGTCCACGTAGAGGACGTCCGGTTCGACGACGGCCCGCGGGTACTGGCGGGTCAGCGCGTCGGCGTGGTGCCAGTGCACCGCGCACCGCCGCCCGTCGAGCAGCCCGGCGGCGCCCAGTACGAAGACCCCGGAGCACACGCTGAGCACCCGCGTCCCGCGCGCCACGGCCCGGCGCAGGGCGTCGAGCAGCTCCGGCGGATACTCCCGCAGGTGGTAGCCGCTCCCGGCGGGCAGGGTGATCAGGTCGGCCTCCTCCAGCCGCTCCAGGCCGTAGGGCGTGGAGACGCTCAGCCCGCCGACATGGGTCCCCAGCGACGGGCCCTCGGCCGAGACCACCGCGAAGTCGTACACCGGCAGGCCCTCGTCACGGCGATCGATGCCGAAGACCTCGCAGACCACGCCGAGTTCGAAGGGATGCACACCGTCGAGCAGGACGGCGACCACGTTCCGCAACATGCCTCCAGTGTGCACCCGGAGTGGCAGCAATTTGAAGGTGTACGGCAGTCCTGCCACTCCCGGTAAGGAGTGTCCGGCGGGACAGTGGTGTCCATGAACACGAACCAGATCGAAGGCCTCGTCGGAATGCTCACCGTCCTCGTCATCCTGGCGTTCCTGGTCGCCCCCGCGGTGGCCGGCGCCGTCCGGGACCGCCGTATCGACCGCGAGATCAGAAACGCGGCGCGGTTGATCCGCACCCGTGTGTAGCGGGCGTCAGAAGTCCTCGTCCAGGTCGACGGTGCCCTCCACCGCCACCTGGTACGCCGACGGGCGGCGCTCGAAGAAGTTGGTCAGCTCCTGGACGCCCTGGAGCTCCATGAAGGAGAACGGGTTCTCCGAGCCGTACACCGGGGCGAAGCCCAGCCGCACCAGGCGCTGGTCGGCGACGCACTCCAGGTACTGCCGCATCGAATCGGTGTTCATGCCCGGCAGCCCCTCGCCGCACAGGTCCCGCGCGAACTGCAACTCCGCCTCGACGGCCTCCCGGAGCATGTCGGTGACCTCTTGCCGGAGCTGCTCGTCGAACAGCTCCGGCTCCTCCTTGCGGACCGTGTCGACCACGTCGAACGCGAAGCTCATGTGCATGGTCTCGTCCCGGAACACCCAGTTGGTGCCGGTGGCGAGACCGTGCAGCAGACCCCGGCTGCGGAACCAGTAGACGTACGCGAAGGCGCCGTAGAAGAACAGGCCCTCGATGCACGCGGCGAAGCAGATCAGGTTCAGCAGGAAGCGGCGGCGGTCGGCCGTGCTCTCCAGCCGGTCCAGCTTCTCCACCTCGTCGATCCACTTGAAGCAGAACTCCGCCTTCTCGCGGATGGAGGGGATGTTCTCCACGGCGGCGAACGCGGCCGCACGGTCCTCGGGGTCGGGCAGGTAGGTGTCCAGCAGGGTCAGATAGAACTGGACGTGGACGGCCTCCTCGAAGAGCTGCCGGCTCAGGTACAGGCGCGCCTCGGGGGAGTTGATGTGCTTGTACAGCGTCAGCACCAGGTTGTTCGCCACGATCGAGTCGCCCGTCGCGAAGAAGGCGACCAGCCGGCCGATCAGGTGCTGCTCCATCGGGGACAGCTTGGCGAGGTCGGCGACGTCCGAGTGGAGGTCGACCTCCTCCACGGTCCAGGTGTTCTTGATGGCGTCCCGGTAGCGCTCGTAGAAGTCCGGGTAGCGCATGGGACGCAGCGTCAGCTCGAAGCCGGGGTCGAGCAGGTTCTTGTTGCTGGGCATTACTGGCAGGCCTCGCAGGACTCGGGGTTCTCCAGGGAGCAGGCGACGGCGTCGGGGTCGGCCGTCTGCTGCACCGGAATGGTGGTCGGGGTCTGCGCCTGGGCGGCCCGGGCGATCCGGGTCGCCGGACGCGAGCGCAGGTAGTACGTCGTCTTCAGGCCCGACTTCCAGGCGTACGCGTACATCGAGGAGAGCTTGCCGATGGTCGGCGTCTCCAGGAACAGGTTGAGCGACTGGGACTGGTCCAGGTACGGGGTGCGGGCCGCGGCCATGTCGATCAGACCGCGCTGCGGGATCTCCCACGCCGTCCGGTACAGGGCCCGTACGTCCGCCGGGATCCACGCGAAGTCCTGCACCGAGCCGTTGGACTCGCGCAGCGCCTCCCGGGTGCGCGCGTCCCACACGCCCAGCTCCTTGAGGTCCTGCACCAGATACGAGTTGACCTGGAGGAACTCGCCGGACAGCGTCTCGCGCTTGAACAGGTTGGACACCTGCGGCTCGATGCACTCGTAGACGCCCGCGATGGAGGCGATGGTGGCGGTCGGCGCGATGGCGAGCAGCAGGCTGTTGCGCAGGCCCGTCCTCGCGATCCGCGCGCGCAGCGCCGCCCAGCGCTCCGGCCAGGTGAACTCGACGCCGTAGTGGTCGGGGTGCAGCACACCCTGCGCGGTACGGGTCTTCTCCCAGGCCGGCAGCGGGCCACCGCGCTCGGCGAGGTCGGCGGAGGCCTCGTACGCGGCGAGCATGATCCGCTCGGCGATCCGCGTCGACAGCGCGCGCGCCTCGGCGGAGTCGAAGGGCAGCCGCAGCTTGAAGAAGACGTCCTGGAGGCCCATCGCGCCCAGGCCCACCGGACGCCACTTGGCGTTGGACCGGCCCGCCTGCTCGGTCGGGTAGAAGTTGATGTCGACGACCCGGTCCAGGAAGGTGACGGCGGTGCGGACGGTGGCGTCCAGCCGCTCCCAGTCGAGATCGCCGCTCGTCGGGTCGACGAACGCGCCGAGGTTCACCGAACCCAGGTTGCAGACCGCCGTCTCGCCGTCGTTCGTGACCTCCAGGATCTCCGTGCAGAGGTTGGAGGAGTGGACGACATGGCCGGGCAGCGCCGTCTGGTTGGCGGTGCGGTTGGCCGCGTCCTTGAAGGTCATCCAGCCGTTGCCGGTCTGCGCGAGGGTCCGCATCATGCGGCCGTACAGATCACGGGCGGGGATGGTCTTCTTCGCGAGGCCCCTGTTCTCGGCCTCGCGGTACGCGGCGTCGAACTCCTCGCCCCACAGGTCGACCAGCTCGGGCACGTCGGCGGGGGAGAACAGCGACCACTGCCCGTCGGCGTTCACCCGCCGCATGAACTCGTCCGGGATCCAGTGCGCCAGGTTCAGGTTGTGCGTACGGCGGGCGTCCTCACCCGTGTTGTCGCGCAGCTCCAGGAACTCCTCGATGTCGGAGTGCCAGGTCTCCAGGTAGACCGCGGCCGCGCCCTTGCGCCGCCCGCCCTGGTTCACGGCGGCGACGGAGGCGTCCAGGGTCTTCAGGAACGGCACGATGCCGTTGGAGTGCCCGTTGGTGCCGCGGATCAGCGAACCGCGCGAGCGGATGCGGGAGTACGACAGCCCGATGCCGCCGGCGTGCTTGGAGAGCCGGGCGACCTGGTGGTAGCGGTCGTAGATCGAGTCCAGCTCGTCCAGCGGGGAGTCGAGGAGGTAGCAGGACGACATCTGGGGGTGCCGGGTGCCGGAGTTGAAGAGGGTGGGGGAGGACGGCAGGTAGTCGAGCCGGCTCATGAGCCCGTAGAGCGCGGCGACCTCGTCCACGGCGCGCGCCGTGTCGTCCTCGGCGAGACCGCTCGCGACGCGCAGCAGGAAGTGCTGGGGCGTCTCCACGACCTTCCGGGTGAGGGGGTGGCGCAGCAGATAGCGGCTGTGGAGGGTGCGGAGCCCGAAGTAGCCGAAGCGGTCGTCGGCGGACGGGTCGATCAGCGCGTCCAGCCGGGCCGCGTGCAGCCGTACGAAGTCGGCGGTGCGGTCGGCGACGAGCCCCTCGCGGTGGCCGACGGCGACGGACGAAGTGAAGGACGTGACCCCCTGGGAGGCGGCCTCCGCGGCGATGGAGACCGTCAGCAGCCGGGCGGCCAGCTTCGAGTAGGCGGGGTCCTCGGAGATCAGGCCGGCGGCCGCCTCCGTGGCCAGCTCGCGCAGCTCCGTCTCGTCCGCCCGCGCCGACCGGCCGCGCAGCGCGGCGGCGGCGACCCGCCCGGGGTCGGCGTCGGGGAGGTCGGCGGTCAGCTCGGTCAGGGTCCGCAGCAGCGCGGTACCGGGACCGTCGGTGTCCGGCTGGATGACTGAGGCCGGATCGACTGGCGCGATGGTCACGTGGGGCTCTCCCTCGCTCGGCAGGGGGCCTGGCGGAGGGCAGGGGGCAGCAACACGAGCGCGCGCGGCGTCGCGTCCACCGGCCCACTCCACGAGACCCGGACGTCAAGGCACCCGGACCGGGACGGCCGGGCGCGCTGTCGGCAGGTCCTCGGACTGACGCTCGTGCACAGACATGCACAAGTACACCGTTGCGGGACAGTTCCGGATTCGCACCGGATTCCCCTGCGGCGACAACGAGCATGAGCATACATCTTGTGCTCGCCTGTCACGCCACCCCCAGATGTTGTGTCGGGGTGGTGTCAGAGTGTCAACTCATAGGTGAGGAGAGTGACGTCGTCCAGATGCGGCACGGGATTCCAGTCCCGCCCGGGTGTACGGACGAAGCCGAGACGTTCGTAGATCCGGTGGGCGGTGTGCATGCTGCGCTGGGTCGACAGGACGACGGCCGTGCAGCCCTCGGTGGCCCGCGCCCGGTCGAGACAGGCCCGTACGAGAGCCTCCCCGGCACCCCGGCCCCGCGCGTCGTGCGCGACCGCGAGCGCACGGATCTCGGCCTCGCCGGGCCGCGCGATGTCGGCGACGGGGCCGGGGCCGGCGACGAAGGTGACACCGCCGAGGAGCCGGTCACCGTCCACGGCCACGAGCACCTCCGCGGCGGCCGCGCGCGCGGCGACGTCCTTCAGCACCGGCAGATACTCGTCCCCCTCGCCGTAGTCGAGGAGGCCGTCCTGGAGATAGGCCTGTGCGGTGATGTCGCCGAGCGGTTCGTACTCACCGGGCTCCGCCCGCCGTATCACGATGTCCATGACCCCGAGTCTGCCGGAGCCGCGCGCGCAGACCTCCCGATTTTCCCTGGAGGCGCCCGGGTTGCGGGGTGTGGCGGGAGTGATTCCATGGAAGGAGGTGCCGGTGCCCGCAGGTCCCCCGTCCCGAGGAAAGCTCTCGGAGGGAGAGCACAAGATGACCAGGGTCGTCCGTCACACCCGGGGCAAGCAGCGGCCCAGCAACGCGCCGATGGCGACGCTGCATCTCAGACGGGCCGGGCACGGCGTCAGACGCGTACTCCTCGCCCGCTGGCACCGCCTGACGATCCGTCTGGAAGCCCGCCGTGGCGTCACCCGCCCCAAGACCTGGCACCGGTGGTTCTCCTACGGCAACCTCACCAGACTCATCTGGCTGATCGCCTTCCTGGCGATCCTCGCCTGGTGCGGGGACGACGTGTACACCGCCGTCACGGGCGACACGACCGGCTTCGGCGATGCGCGCGAGGGGAACAAGGGGCTCAAGGACCTTCTGAACCTCCTCGGCCCGGTCCTGACCGCTTCGATCGCAGCCGCGCTGTTCCTGTTCTTCTGGTACAGCTGGACCAAACGCCGCTACCTCACCAAGGTTCGCAGGGATCCCCGCCGGCTGGTGCTCACCGCCGGCCAGGACGTCGCAGGGATCGTGGGCCGTGAGGCGATCGCCGAGGTCATCGCCCAACGGCTGCGGGACCGCGGCACGCGCAGACCCTATCTGCTCGTCGGCGGTGTGGGTGCGGGCAAGACCGCGGTCCTGGTGCGGCTCTGCGAACTGCTCGCCCGGGAGCACGCCGTGCCCGTGCCGATCCGGCTGCGGGACGTGGACGGCGATGCCGACCTGGACTTCCAGAGCCTGGCCCGGCAGCGCTTCGCCGAGGAGGCACCCCAGGGCGTCCTGGCCCGCGGCAAGAACGACCGGGTCTGGAAGCAACTGCTCGCCGATGACAAGCCGGTGGTGATAGCCGACGGTCTGGAGGAGGCCCTCCTCGACGAGCGCCTCCAGCAGAACCGGGACAACATCATCCGCAAGGCCATCGAGCGCGCGCACAAGGAGAGACTGCCGCTCGTCATCGCCTCGCGGCCGCACAGTCCCCTGGAGAGCACCGCCGCCGCGATCGTGGAGCTGGAACCACTGAGCGAGGAGGAGGCCCTGCGCTTCGTCCAGGCGCACGTTCCCGACTCGGACGAGCGGCGCGTGGACTGGATCGTGGAGACGGCGGAGGTGACCGAGTCGCCCGTCTACCTTCAGATCGCCCGTGAACTGCACCGGCACGGCGCCCTGGACGATCCCAAGCGGCTGAACACCCGCAGCAGGGACCGCGGCACGCTACGGCTGTGGCTGCTGCAGCGGTGGAACGACACCCTGTGCGAGCGCCTGCTGCGCGAGGAGGTGGCGCTCAATGAGCGGGAGCGCCGTGACACGGTCGAGGTGGTGTCCGCCCTGGCGTGCATCGGGCTGCTCCAGGACAAGCTGGAGGTGGGCCTCACCGAGCTGCTCGCCGACGACGCCCACCCGGGCGGCGAACGGAGCGCGACGCCTCGGACAGGCCCGCGGACGGGTGGACCGCGCCAGGACCGCAACGGCAGACAGGGCCATGCCTTCTCGGAGTGGCACCGGCAGAAGATCTGGAACTCGCTCCGCAGGAACCTCGGGGAGGAGGCGCAGCGGCTCCTGACCGAGAGCAGCACGGACCAGGCCCAGGCGGTCCTCGCCCGCTTCGCCGGCAACGCGGACAAGCTCGGGCTGGTGGAGGGGTTCGAGAAGAGGGTCCGCTTCCCGCACAGCATCATCCAGGCCTACTTCGGCTTCCGCGTGCTGCACCACCTGGGGCAGCGAGCTGCCGGAGAACTGGTCGATCAGGCGCTGCAACCGCCGGGCCCCAGCCGTGAGCTGCTCATCGCCCTGGTGCTGCTGTCCCGTCGGCGTGCGGCGGAGTCCGCGGACCGGGAGCGCCGTTCCGGTGCCGAGCGGAAGCAGGCGAACGGCGGGCCGCTGCGACCGGCCGGCATGCGAAGGAACATGCCGAGGCAGCGGCCACGCACCCTGGGTGAACGGCTCTATGAGGCCGCGAGCCACCGCACGGACGATCCGAAGGCGCTCGATCTCTTCACCGCGGTCCTGGAAACCCTGTGTGTGGAGCGGGACCGCGCACTGCTGAGCGACGTCATCAGCGACATACGCAACCGCTGGCCGCGCGCCAAGGGGGATCGGCGCACCCTGGTGGACGCGAAGGCGCGGCTGCTCCGACAGATCGGCGCGGTGCTGCGGACGCTGCCCGAGGAGACGGCCACCACCCAGATGTACTGGCAGCTCTATCAGATGGGCATCAAGGAGCCCGACTACTCGATACGCCTGGCGGCGGCCCAGGAGTGCGGCGCCGGAGGCAACGCCGCGTTCGCCCTGATCCGGGAGCGGGTCGGTCTGCACACCGATCCCGTGAAGCAGTACAACGGCCTCGTCAGGAAGCTGAAAGGCGACAGGAGGCGGAAGTACGAGGCGTGGGCGGAGAAGATGGAGGAGGAGAGCGCCGCCCGTCCGACCGCCCCGGCGGGGCCGTACGAATCCGGCGCAGCGGAGCACGACGAGCGGAAGGCGATCGACGAGGAGTATCTCGAACAGCGGGTGGACCTGTTCCGGGAGTTCGTGATGCGCGCCTGGATCCTTCCCATGCTCCTGGGCTCGGTCAGCGCGTCCCACCGCGACGAAGCCCGGGAACGCCTCGCCAAGTGGCTGGGCCACCTCGACCCCCGGCTCACCCGGGGCACCCCCGATCTGCCGCTCGTCCTGGAGGCGGCGCTGGCCCAGGGGTTCAAGTACGCGGCCAACCGGCGCAGACTCCATCCGCACGCGGACCCGGGCAACCGTGCCGACCTGATCCGGCTGGCGGAGACCGTGCTGCAGCAGTCCCGGTGCTGGTACGCGCAGGTCAGCCTGCTCCAGGCGCTGTGCCTGTGGGAACTCCCGGACACCTCGGTCCGTCAGGAGCGGGAGAAGGGCACGGTGCCGGAGCCGGGCCACGAGCACTACGGGCAGCGGGATCCGTCCCGGGCGATCGGTGAGACGGACGCCGTGCAGACCGTGCAGCGGTGGCTGTCGATGGCCGGCACCGTGAACACGCCCGATGTCCCCGGTGCCGGCGGCGACGCGCCCAGGACGCTGTTGCATCCGTTCGTCGCCGAGGCGGGCGACCTGGTGGCCCTCGCCCTGGAGACCGGCCAGCCCGAGCGCTTCCTCTGGATCGACGAGATGGGCGTCGCCGGCACCATCGGCTCGCGTACCCGCCATCGGAGCGGCTACCGCAAGCACAACCTGTGGATTCCGCCCTCGTCCGGGTGGAGCACGCTCGACGGCCGTGCCCAGCGCCTGGTCGCCGACATCCTGGTCATGCTGAACCTCATCGAACGCGACGGGCATCCCGACGAGGTCGAGGAGCGGCTGGCCCGTGCGGAGCAGCCCGGTATGCCGCTCCCGCCCTGCATCCGTACCAACCGTGAGCCGCTGCGGCCCGGTACCGCCGCCGGCAGCTCCCCTCCCGTCCCGGGCTCGAACTGTCTGCCCGACTGCAAGTTCCAGCTCTGTCCCTACCCTCCCCGGGGCGAGGTGCCCCGGGGGGAGATACGCGAGCCGTTCTGCCGGCAGCAGCAGGCCCTGCTGCCCGGCCGCATCCGCCGCTGTTTCCCACGGCTCCTGCGTCGGAAGACACCGCACTGGGTCGGCATGCGCGTCCGCGAACTGGACCGGTTCTGGGACGCGATGGCCCGGCGCACGCGGGACTAGGATCCGGGGACCGGCGGCTGGGGAGAGGTCCCCGCGGTGGCCGGTGGCAGTTCCACCTGCACGCCCGGGTCGCCCGCGTCCGCCGTGTAGTCCTCGGGCCTGGTCTCGTCGATGCCCTCGGGGGCCTTCAGGGCCTTGAGGGCGAACGTCAGGACCACGGTCACCACCACGTTCAGGACGAACGCCGTGAGGCCGATGTAGCCGATCTCGCCGATGCCGGGGATCTCCTTGGCCGAGCCGCCGAAGTGCTTCTGGGTGGGGGAGGCGACCCCGTACGCGGCGAACGTGCCGTAGGCCATGCCGACCGCCCAGCCGGCGAGCAGGGCCCAGCGGTGGAACCAGCGGGTGAACAGGCCGCCGACCAGGGCCGGGAAGGTCTGGAGGATCCAGATGCCGCCCAGCAGCTGGAAGTTGATGGCGACCGTCTTGTCCATGGTGAGGACGAAGACCAGGGCGCCGACCTTGACCAGGAGCGAGACCAGCTTGGAGACCTGGGTCTCCTGCCGGGGCGTGGCGTCCGGCTTGATGAAGTCCTTGTAGATGTTGCGGGTGAACAGGTTCGCGGCCGCGATCGACATGATGGCCGCCGGGACGAGCGCCCCGATGCCGATCGCCGCGAACGCCACGCCCGCGAACCACGACGGGAACATGTCCTCGAAGAGCTGCGGGATGGCCAGCTGGCCGTTGGTGACCTTGACGCCGGCCGCGATCGCCATGAAGCCCAGCAGGGCCAGCAGCCCGAGCATCAAGGAGTACAGCGGCAGGATCGTGGTGTTGCGGCGGATCACGTCACGGCTCCTGGAGGACAGGGTCGCGGTGATCGAGTGCGGGTACATGAAGAGCGCGAGCGCGGAGCCCAGGGCGAGTGTCGCGTACGTCCACTGGCCCGGTTCCGCCGGGGTCAGCGCGCCGCGCGGCTTGCCCGTCGCAGGGTTGGTCTGGCTGAACGCCTCGCCGGCCTTGGCGAAGATGTCGTCGAAGCCGCCCAGCTTGATCGGGATGTAGATGATCGCCACCGCGATGACGAGGTAGATCAGCGTGTCCTTCACGAACGCGATCAGCGCGGGCGCGCGCAGGCCCGAGGAGTAGGTGTACGCCGCGAGCACACCGAAGGCGATCAGCAGGGGCAGGTCCTTCACGAACCAGTGGGTGCTCTCGCCGCCGCCGACGCCCATCACGTCGAGCACCGCCTGGATGCCGACGAGCTGGAGCGCGATGTAGGGCATCGTCGCCAGGATGCCGGTCAGCGCCACCGCCAGCGACAGGCCCTTCGAGCCCCAGCGCCCGCGCACGAAGTCCGAGGTGGTCACGTACCCGTGCTTGTGGGAGACCGACCACAGCCGGGGGAGGAAGATGAAGATCAGCGGGTAGACGAGGATCGTGTAGGGCACGGCGAAGAAGCCGGCCGCGCCCGCCGCGTAGATCGCCGCCGGTACGGCGACGAAGGTGTACGCCGTGTACAGGTCGCCGCCGAGCAGGAACCAGGTGATCCAGGTGCCGAACGACCGGCCGCCCAGGCCCCATTCGTCGAGGCTGTGCTCGTTGTCGGCGCGGCGCCAGCGGGCCGCCAGGAAGCCCATGACCGTGACGGCCAGGAAGAAGAGGATGAAGACGGCGAGGGCCACGCCGTTCACGCCGTCCTTCATCGGCCGGCACCTCCCCCGCGCGCCCGCTGGTCACGCTGCCAGAGCTTGTACGCCACCATCGTGAGCGCGGTCGAGATCAGCACCCACAGCATCTGGTACCAGTAGAAGAAGGGGATCCCGATGAACTGCGGATCCACCTTCGCGTAGGAACCCACCCAGAGCATCGCCACGAAGGGCGCGATCAGACAGAGGGCGATGACGACGCGTACGGGCGTCACCACCGGCCCTCCGGTCACTTCCGGGGTCTCTGACATCGGCGCTCTCCGTCCCCTCACTGATCACCTTGATCACGGATGTAATGCGCAGGCAATGTAAGTGACGGATAAGCCGAGCGGAAGACCCTCTACAGACCCTCCACGCGCACGAGTGGCCCGTTCTATTCGGTGGGCCGCTTCAGTCGGGCCACGAACTTGTAGCGGTCCCCCCGGTACACCGACCGCACCCATTCCACCGGCTGCCCGTCCTGGTCCAGCGAGTGCCGGGAGAGCATCAGCATCGGCAGGCCGACGTCGGTGCCGAGCAGGCCGGCCTCGCGCGGGGTGGCCAGGGAGGTCTCGATGGTCTCCTCGGCCTCGGCGAGCCGGACGTCGTAGACCTCGGCGAGCGCGGTGTACAGCGAGGTGTACTTGACCAGCGAGCGGCGCAGGGCCGGGAAGCGCTTGGCGCTCAGATGGGTGGTCTCGATGGCCATCGGCTCGCCGTTGGCCATGCGCAGCCGCTCGACGCGCAGCACCCGGCTGCCGGCGGTGACGTCCAGCAGCCCGGCGAGGGTGTCATCGGCGGTGATGTAGCCGACGTCCAGCAGCTGCGAGGTGGGTTCGAGGCCCTGGGCGCGCATGTCCTCGGTGTAGGAGGTGAGTTGCAGCGCCTGGGAGACCTTCGGCTTGGCGACGAAGGTGCCCTTGCCCTGGATGCGCTCCAGGCGCCCCTCGACGACCAGTTCCTGGAGGGCCTGGCGGACGGTGGTGCGCGAGGTGTCGAACTCGGCGGCCAGGGTCCGCTCCGGCGGGACCGGGGTGCCCGGCGTCTGGGTCTCCGTCATGTCGAGCAGGTGCTTCTTCAAGCGGTAGTACTTGGGCACGCGCGCGGTACGGACGGTCGCCCCACCCTCGTTCTCCGCACTGCTGACGTCGGTGCTCATGGCCTGCCTTCCCGGCTCCGGGAGCCGAAGGGCCGACACACCGTCGGCCGCGGCTTCACATCGTGGCACGGCGGCGGCAGCGCGTGCCCCGCCGTTCCGTGATCCCCTCTGTATACCGTCGCACCCTTCGCTGGTCTAGTCCAGAAGGGCAAGTGGTCTACCGGACTCCGGCCCTCCGGGGCCGATGTTTTCAACGGCTTCTTACTTAAAGGTTCCTGTATATCTAGAACCCATAACGGCTGGTCAAAGCCGTTTCGGCCACCCTTGACAGCCGAAATGGTCTGCGCCAAGCTCACCGCACTGGTCTACACCATTGGTCCAGGTCCCGGCATGTGGGCGGGGGGTGTGGGCATCCCTGAGGAGGGTGGCGTGAAGCGCAAGCTGATAGCCGCGATCGGTATCGCGGGCATGATGGTCTCCATCGCGGCGTGCGGCGGCGACAAGGACGGCGGGGACGCGAAGGGCTCCGAGGCCAAGGAACTGACGGTCTGGCTGACGGTCGACGCCCAGAACAACTGGCCCGCGCTGGTCAAGGCGGCCGACGCCGCCGTGCTGAAGAAGCACCCGGGCCTCAAGATCAACCACGAGTACTACGGCTGGCCGGACAAGAACGCCAAGCTCGACGCGGTCCTCGCCACCGACAAGGCCCCCGACGTGGTCGAGATGGGCAACACCGAGATGCTCAGCTACATGGTCAAGGGCGCCTTCGCCCCCCTCGACGCCGCCAAGTTCGACAACTCCTCCGCCTGGCTCGACGGCCTGAAGGCCTCCGTCACCTACGACGGCAAGACCTATGGCGTCCCGTACTACGCCGGCGGCCGCGTCGCCAACTGGCGCAAGGACGTCTTCGCCTCGGTCGGCGTGAAGTCCACCCCGAAGACCTACGCCGAGCTGACCGCCGCCCTCGACAAGGTCCAGAAGAAGGAGGGCGACAAGTTCTCCGCCTGGTACCAGCCCACCCGCGACTGGTACGCCGCCATGTCCTTCGTGTACGACGCCGGCGGCTCCATCGCCGTCGAGTCGGGCGGCCAGTGGAAGGCCAACCTCTCCTCGCCGGAGTCCATCAAGGGCCTCAACGAGTTCAAGGATGTCGTCGACAAGTACATGCACGGCGACAAGACCAAGGACGAGTCCGACCGGTACATCGTCTACGGCCAGGGCAAGTCCGGCATGATCTTCGCCCCCGCCTGGGAGGGCGCGACCGCCGCGGCCAAGGAGAACGACAAGACCGGCAAGCTCGCCGGCAACGTCGAGAACTTCGTGATGCCCGGCCCGTCCGGCAAGAACCTCCCGGTCTTCCTCGGCGGCTCCGACCTCGCCGTCCCGGTCAAGTCCGACGCCCAGGCCCTCGCCGCCGAGTGGATCAACGCCTTCACCGGCCCCTCCGGCCAGAAGGGCCTGATGGCCAAGGGCAACCTGCCCAACAACAAGACCGACCTCGCCACCCTCAAGAACGACCCGGCGACGGCCGTGCCGGCCACCGCGGCCGAGTCCAACTGGTTCGTCCCGATGGCCCCCGGCTGGGGCCAGGTCGAGAAGGCCCAGGTCCTGCAGAACATGCTGCAGTCCATCGGCACCGGCAAGAAGAGCGTCGAGGACGCCGCCAAGGAGGCCGACGCCGCGATCGACAAGGTCATCAACAACTCATGACCTGACGGCGGCGCCCGGCTCCCGGGCCGGGCGCCGCCTCCCGTACGACCCGTACGGGGCTTCGCCTTCGTACGACCCGAGGGACCGCTGAGGAGCGCGCGGATGAGTGCCGCAGACACGACCACCCCTGCCAAGGCGCCGCCGACGCGGCCGTCACCCCCACCGCCCGTCCCACCGGGCAGACCGCGGCCGAAGCGGACCTCCGCCGGCACCCCTTGGCTGCTGCTCGCGCCCTGTCTGCTCATCCTCCTGCTGGTGATGGGCTATCCGCTGGTCCGCCTGGTCACCCTCTCCTTCCAGAAGTTCGGCCAGTCCCAGCTCTGGGGTTTCCAGCCCGCCGAGAACATCGGCCTCGACAACTTCACCGGCGTCCTCGACGACGGCGAGTTCTGGCAGGTCGTCGTCCGCACGATCGTCTTCGCCGCGGGCTGCGTGATCCTCACGATGGTCCTCGGCATGCTGATCGCCCTGCTGCTCCAGCGGGTCTCCGGCTGGGTGAAGACCCTCGTCAACATCGCGCTCGTGGCCAGCTGGGGCATGCCCGTCATCGTCGCCACCACCGTCTTCAAGTGGCTCTTCGACTCCGACTACGGCATCCTCAACGCGGTCCTCAGCAAGCTCCCCGGCGTCGACCTCATCGGCCACAACTGGTTCGCCAGCGGACCGCAGGGCCTGGCCGTCATCATGCTGCTGGTGATCTGGGGCGCGGTCCCCTTCGTGGTCATCACCCTCAGCGCCGGCCTCACCCAGGTCCCCGCCGAGCTGGAGGAGGCCGCCCGCCTCGACGGCGCCGGCTCCTGGGGCGTCTTCCGGTACGTCACCCTGCCCATCCTCAAGCCGATCATCGTGATGCTCACGACCCTGTCGGTCATCTGGGACATGGGCGTCTTCCCGCAGGTCTTCGTGATGCGCAACGGCCATCCGGAGCCCGAGTTCCAGCTCCTGACCACGTACTCGTACGACCGCGCCTTCGTCGTCAACGACTACGGCCAGGGCTCGGCGATCGCCCTGATCACCGTGCTCCTCCTGCTCGGGGTGGTCGCCGTGTACATGCGCCAGATGCTGAAGATCGGAGAGGTCGAATGAGCAGCACGAGTGCCGTCGGCGCACGGGGGCGATTCGGCTGGAACCTCCTCGGCCTCCTCGTCTTCGCCGTCGCCGGCTTCCCCGTCTACTGGATGCTCAACACCGCGATCAAGCCCGCCAAGGACGCGATCGACCCGGACCCGAGCCTGCTGCCGACCGGCTTCACCCTCGCCAACTTCAGCCGCGCGCTGCACATCGCCGACTTCTGGGGCCCCGTCGGGCGCAGCCTGATCGTCTCCCTCGCGGTCGTCGTGATCGGCATCGTCGTCGGCATGCTGGCCGCGCTCGCCATCTCCCGGTTCGCCTTCCGCGGCCGCAAGATCGTGATCGTCGGCATCCTCGCGGTCCAGATGGTCCCGCTGGTCGCCATGATCATCCCGGTCTTCCTGCTGCTGAACGACCTGGACCAGTACGACAAGCTGTCGGGCCTGATCATCACCTATCTGACCTTCATCCTCCCGTTCACGGTGTGGACCCTGCGCGGCTTCATCGTCAACATCCCCAGGGAGCTGGAGGAGGCAGCGATGGTCGACGGCTGCTCCCGCACCGGCGCCTTCGTCCGGGTGGTCTTCCCCCTCCTCGCCCCCGGCATGGTCGCCACCTCGGTCTACGGCTTCATCCAGGCCTGGAACGAGTACCTGTACGCCCTGATGCTGCTCAGCCAGAAGAACCAGACCGCGACCGTCTGGCTCGGCAACTTCACCACCAAGCACGGCACCGAGTACGCCCCGATGATGGCCGGCGCCACCCTGATGGCCGTCCCCATCGTCGCCCTCTTCCTCCTCGTCCAGCGCAAGATGGCCGCGGGCCTGACCGCGGGCGCCGTGAAGGGATGACGCCCCGATGACCACACTCGCCCGCGACACGGACACCCTCACCCGTGACGCGCTCACCGTCCTCCAGCCGGGCTTCCCCGGCACCACCGCCCCCGACTGGCTGCTCCGCCGCCTCGGCGAGGGCCTGGCCTCGGTCGGCCTGTTCGGCCGCAACATCGCCTCCCCGGAACAACTGGCCGCCCTGACCGCCCAGTTGCGCGCGGAACGCGAAGACGTCCTGGTCGCCGTCGACGAGGAGGGCGGGGACGTCACCCGCCTGGAGGTGCGCACCGGCTCCTCCTTCCCCGGCAACTACGCGCTGGGCGCGGTGGACGACGTCGACCTGACCCGCAGGGTGGCCCACGAACTGGGCCGCCGGCTCGCGGAGTGCGGGGTCGACCTCAACTGGGCCCCGTCCGCCGACGTCAACTCCAACCCGGCGAACCCGGTCATCGGGGTGCGCTCCTTCGGCGCCGACCCCGCCCTGGTCGCCCGGCACACCGCCGCCTATGTCACCGGCCTCCAGTCCGCGGGCGTGGCGGCCTGCACCAAGCACTTCCCGGGCCACGGCGACACGGCCGTCGACTCCCACCACGCGCTCCCACGCATCGACATCCCGGCCGAGGCCCTCGCCGAACGCGAACTGATCCCCTTCCTCGCGGCCATCGGCGCCGGCACGAAGGCGATCATGAGCGCCCACATCCTGGTCCCGGCCCTGGACCCCGTCCGCCCGGCAACGTTGTCCCGCCCGATCCTCACCGACCTGCTCCGCCGCGAACTCGGCTACGAGGGACTGATCGTCACCGACGGCATGGAGATGCAGGCGGTGGCCGCGACCTACGGCATCGAACGCGGCAGCGTCCTCGCGATCGCCGCCGGCGCCGACGCGATCTGCGTGGGCGGCGGGCTCCAGGACGACGCGACGGTACGGCGTCTGCGCGACGCCCTGGTCACCGCCGTACGCACCGGGGAACTCCCGGAGGAACGCCTGGCGGACGCGGCGGAACGGGTGCGGTCGCTGGCCCGCTGGACGGGTGCGGCGCCCACGAGCACCGCCGGGACCGAACCGGACGTCGGCCTCCTGGCCGCCCGCCGCGCCCTCCGCGTCACCGGCGGCGACACCTTCCACCCCCTCGCCGAGGCCCCGTTCGTCGCCGCCTTCACCCCGGTGGCGAACATCGCCGTGGGCGACGAGACCCCGTGGGGCGTGGCGGCGGAACTGACCCGCCTGCTCCCCGGTACGACGACGGGAACCTTCCGGGGCGAGAACGGCGAACAGGCCGCGCAGGCGGCCCTGTCCGCGGCGGGGGACCGACCCATCGTGGCCGTGGTCCGTGACGAACACCGCCACCCGTGGATGACGAGGGCCCTGGACATCCTTCTTCTGTCCCGCCCCGACACGATCGTGGTGGAGATGGGCGTCCCCCAGTCCCCGCCCCGGGGCATCCCGCACATCGCGACCCACGGCGCGGCCCGGGTGTGCGGCAGGGCGGCGGCGGAGGTGATTGCGGGGGCGTAGCCCCGCCAGGGGCGCGGGGAACTGCGCGACCAGCCCCCGATCACCCGCAGTCCGAAGACAGCGGGACCCGGCAGATGCATCCGATCTGCCGGGTCCGCTCTTTTCAAATGCCCTGCCACTCCGGCTTGTTGACAAACGTGTGCCGAAAGTAATCCGCCAGCTTCAGCTTGGACGCCGCCCCCTCGTCCACCACCACCGTCGCATGCGGATGCAACTGAAGCGCCGACGCAGGACACACCGCGGCAAGCGGCCCCTCCACCGTCGCCGCCACCGCGTCCGCCTTGTTCTCCCCGGTCGCCAGCAGCACCAGATGCCGGGCCTCCAGGATCGTCCCGATCCCCTGGGTGATCACATGGTGCGGCACCTGCGCGATGTCCCCGCCGAAGAAGCGCGCGTTGTCCACCCGCGTCTGCTCGGTCAGCGTCTTGATCCGGGTCCGCGAGGCCAGCGAGGAGCACGGCTCGTTGAACCCGATGTGCCCGTCGGTCCCGATCCCCAGCAGCTGGAGGTCCACCCCGCCGGCCGCGGCGAGTGCCGCGTCGTACGCCTGGGAGGCCGCCCGTATGTCCTCGGCCGTGCCGTCGGGCCCGAGGAACGCCTCCATACCGATGCCCAGCGGCTCCAGCACCTCGCGCCGCAGCACCGAGCGGTAGGACTCGGGGTGGTCGGCGGGCAGCCCCACATACTCGTCGAGCTGGGCGATCCGCGCCCGGGAGATGTCCGCCTCCTTGGCGGCCACCTTGGCCGCCAGCGCCTGGTAGACGGGCAGCGGGGTGGAGCCGGTGGCCACGCCCAGCAGGGCGTCCGGCTTGCGCCGCAGCAGCTCCGCCATGGCCTCGGCGATCAGCTCGCCACCCGACCTGGCGTCCGGAACGATGACAACTTCCACGCTGACCTGCCGTTCTGAGCTGAGTGGTTTAGACCAATCCTGGGGTCAATTTATCAGAGGCAGGTGAAATTGCTCCCCGCATCTCAGTCCGTGGAGGAACCCGCACAGGCTAGGCTGCGTTGTGAACGGTGGGGCATGGACACACCTAGTGGTCTAGTCCACAATGAAACCGACTTCCGTTCTCCCCGCACAGGAGGGCGGACCGAGGGTCCGGAGCTCTCTGCCCTGACTGCCCCGGCTCCTCACCTTCGGCCGACGGGACCGCACACCCCGTGGCCGATATTGCTCCGGGCTGCGGTGCCGGGAGGGCTGAGGGTCCCTCCCAGGCGCCGCGGCCCGCGGGTGTTTCCAGGACCGGCGATTCCCGGACCGGTCTTTTCCGGAACCGCCGTTTTTAGGCCAGAGACAGACCCGCGGGTACGCTCGCACACGTGCCCTCCATGAACGAACTCGTACGCCAGCACACCGCCCTCGACGACTCCGACCTCGAGTGGCTCCACCTGCTGGTCTCGGAGTGGCAGCTGCTCTCCGACCTCTCCTTCGCCGACCTGGTGCTGTGGGTGCCCACCAGCGACGGCACCCGCTATGTCTCCGTGGCCCAGATGCGCCCCAACACCGGGCCCACCTCCTACCAGGACGACATGGTCGGCCACCTCGTCCCGCGCGGCAGGCGTCCCCTCCTCGACGCCGCCCTGGACGAGGGCCGGATCGTGCGCGAGGGCGACCCGGAGTGGCGCGAAGAGGTCCCCGTACGGGTCGAGTCCATCCCCGTACGGCGCGAGGGACGCGTCCTCGGCGTCATCGCCCGCAACACCAACCTGCTCACCGTGCGCACCCCGAGCCGGCTGGAACTGACCTACCTCCAGTCCGCCTCCGACCTCGCGCAGATGATCGCGGCCGGCTCCTTCCCCTTCGCGGGCCAGCAGATGGACATGGACGCCGCCCCGCGCGTCGGTGACGGCCTGATCCGCGTCGACGGCGACGGCATCGTCCAGTACGCCTCCCCGAACGCGCTCTCCGCCTATCACCGCATGGGCCTGGCCTCCGACCTCCTCGGCCACCACCTCGGCCAGACCACCGCCGAACTCGCCCCCACCCGGGGCCCGGTGGACGAGGCACTGGCCAAGGTCGCCAGCGGCTGGGCGCCCCGCGAGTTCGAGATCGAGGCCAACGACGGCGTCATCCAGTTCCGTACGATCCCGCTCAAGCCCAAGGGCACCCGCATCGGTTCGCTCGTGCTGCTCCGGGACGTCACCGAACTGCGCCGCCGTGAACGCGAGTTGATCACCAAGGACGCCACCATCCGGGAGATCCACCACCGGGTGAAGAACAATCTCCAGACGGTCGCCGCGCTGCTGCGGCTCCAGGCCCGCCGGATCGAGTCCGAGCGCGGCCGGGAGGCGCTGGAGGAGGCCGTGCGCCGGGTCGGCTCGATCGCGATCGTGCATGAGACGCTGTCCCAGAACCTGGACGAGCGGGTGGAGTTCGATGAGATCGCCGACCGGGTGCTGGCGATGGTCGCGGAGATCTCCCCGGGCAAGGTCATGGGCCGGCGCACCGGACGCTTCGGCATCCTGGACGCGGAGGTCGCCACCCCGCTGTCCATGGTCCTCACCGAGATCCTCCAGAACGCCCTGGAACACGGCTTTCGCGAGGGCGACACCGGCACGGTCGAGGTCTCGGCGGTCCGCGGCGGCACGGCGAAGGAGGCCCGCCTCCTGGTCACCGTCCAGGACGACGGCGTGGGTCTGCCCGAGGGCTTCGACCCGCACACCTCGGGCAACCTCGGTCTGCAGATCGTACGGACGCTGGTGGAGGGCGAGTTGGGCGGGACGTTCGACATGGTCCCGGCCCCGGACCGCGGCACCCAGGTGATCCTGGACCTTCCGGTACGGGCGCAGAAGTAAGCCCCGGGTAAGAACAGATGGGCACAGCACGAAGCCCCGGACCGTTCAGGGGTCCGGGGCTCGAATGCTCGTTGCCAGCGATTAGCTGCGCATCGGGGGTACTGCGCGCTGCGGCTCGGGGGCGGGAGAAGCGTACTCGCTGTACGCGCCGCCAAGCTCAGGCTGTGCGGGGCGGGTGTTGTCAGGCGGTGGCCTGACGGGCCCGGTTGCGGGCGGCGCGACGCTTCATGGCACGGCGCTCGTCCTCGCTGAGACCACCCCAGACGCCGGAGTCCTGGCCGGACTCGAGCGCCCACTGCAGACACTGATCCATGACGGGGCAGCGACGGCAGACGGCCTTGGCTTCCTCGATCTGCAGCAGCGCAGGACCGGTGTTGCCGATGGGGAAGAAGAGCTCGGGGTCTTCCTCGCGGCAAACGGCGTTGTGACGCCAGTCCATGGCTGCTACCTCTCCTTGGTATTACGTGCAAGTTGCTTGTGAATGTGAACGCTTTCACGAATCCCTCAACAAGGGAAGGGCCAACCCGTCGGTAGGTACCGACGTGGTCCTGTGAGTTGAAGAGGGGTTCTGGTGATCAGTGGAGGCTGGTGTTGCGGGCCGTCCCGATCGCCACGTAGAGACTCGCAAACCTCAGCGGCGGATACAACCCCTTCTGGAAAGTTTTTTTTGATTCCTCGGTGTCGACTACATCACAGCCGTACTTCCATGGGGTGGATCCTGGCCTAAACGTTCGAGTGAAAGGACTTCAGCCCTTTCTGCTCACACAATCACACGCAGTGCACGGCGTACGCCTGTGAACGTCACGCTCGTGCGCAGCCCGAGGTGGTCGCCGTCCATCTGCAGGGGTAGGGGCGCCTTCGAATGCAAGGTGAACCGGTCCAGGTCATGGAAGGAGTGGGCATGCTTCCCCTGCGGGCCACGCTCGGGGGACGAAGTGAGCAACTGGGTGCCATACCGGGCAACCGCGGCGGTGGACAGACGGCTGAGACCGAGTACGTCGAGCCCGGTATCGAACGAGGCCTTAGGCGACGCGTACACCGGGCGATTGCCCAGATAGGTCCACGGAGCCGTGTTGCAGACTATGGACAGCACCAAATCGGTCACCGGGTCGGCGCCCGGCGTCTCCAACGTGATCGATCCGCGCCGGCGGTCCGGCTCGCCCAGGAGCTGCCGCACGGCCTGCATCAGATAGAGGGCGTGCGTCGACCTCCGGCCCCGCTCCCGCTGCTGCTCGACCCGGCCGACGACCCCCGCGTCGAAGCCGAGCCCGGCGTTGAAGGTGAACCAGCGCGAGGGCACCGCCTCGTCCTCCGTGCCCGGCGTGCCCGCGGCGAGCCCCAGGCCGACCGTGCGCTCGCGCTCCTCGCGCAGGGCGTCCAGCAGCGCGCCGGTCGCCTCCACCGGATCGTTGGGCAGGCCCAGGGCGCGGGCGAAGACATTGGTGGAACCGCCGGGGACCACCGCGAGGCCGGGCAGCCGCTCCGGCTCGGGGCCGTGGTGCAGCAGGCCGTTGACCACCTCGTTGACCGTGCCGTCGCCGCCGAGCGCCACCACCAGATCGGTGTTCCCGCTCTCCGCCGCCTGCCGGGCCAGATTGCGCGCATGCCCGCGGTACTCGGTGGTGACCGCCTCCAGCTTCATCTCGCTGGCGAGCGCGTGAAGGAGAACGTCACGCGTCCGTGCACTGGTAGTGGTTGCTGCCGGATTGACCACGAGAAGTGCACGCATGGGGTGCAGCGTACCTACTGGGTGGTACCCGGGCACAGGCCGAGGTAGGGAAGCGGTAAGAGATCGGACGTGAGCCTCGACACGGGTCTCCGGGGGCGCGGGAGGGGGCCGGGCTACCCTTCAGGGGTGAGCAGTGAGCAGACTCCCCTCGCCCCCGAGACCGCCCCGGACAGCACCGGACCGCGCCCGCGCCGGCTGACGTACGCCGCCGCGCTGGCCGCTCTGGAAGGGCTGGCGCTTCTCGTCGGCGGGGTGTGGATCATGATCCTCGGGATCACCGGCGACCCGGACGGCCGGGGGCAGGCCGTCACCGGGGGGCTGACCCTCATGGTGCTCGCGCTGCTGCCGCTGCTCGCCGCCCGCGGACTGCTCGGCCGGCGCGGCTGGAGCCGGGGGCCCGCCGTCATCACCCAGATCATCGCGCTGCCGGTGGCCTACAACCTGCTCCAGGCCGACAGCATGGCGATCCCGGCGGGCATCGCCCTCGCGGTCGTCGCCGTGACGGCGCTGGTCCTGCTCGTCAACGCGGAGACCACCCGGGCCCTCGGGATCCGGGGGCCCGGCAGGGGACAGGGCGAGTAGCCCTCACTCCTCCACGAGCAGCTTCTCCCGCAGTTGCGCCAGCGTGCGCGCCAGCAGCCGGGAGACGTGCATCTGCGAGATGCCGACCTCCTGCGCGATCTGCGACTGGGTCATGTTGCCGAAGAAGCGGAGGAGAAGGATCCGCTTCTCCCGGGGCGGGAGATCCTCCAGCAGCGGCTTGAGCGACTCCCGGTACTCGACGCCCTCCAGCGCCTCGTCCTCCGCGCCGAGCGTGTCGGCGACCGCCGGGGACTCGTCGTCGGTGTCGGGGACGTCCAGCGACAGCGTGGAGTACGCGTTGGCGGACTCCAGGCCCTCCAGGACCTCCTCCTCCGAGATGGCCAGCTTCTCGGCCAGCTCATGGACCGTGGGGGAGCGGCCGTGCTGCTGCGAGAGCTCCGCCGTCGCCGTGGTGAGCGCGAGCCGCAGCTCCTGGAGCCGGCGCGGGACGCGCACCGCCCAGCCCTTGTCGCGGAAGTGCCGCTTGATCTCGCCGACGACCGTCGGGGTCGCGTACGTCGAGAACTCCACGCCGCGGTCCGGGTCGAAACGGTCGACCGACTTGATCAGGCCGATGGTGGCGACCTGGGTGAGGTCGTCCAGCGGCTCGCCGCGATTGCGGAAGCGACGCGCCAGATGCTCCACGAGCGGCAGATGCATCCGGACCAGCTGGTTGCGCAGCTCCGCATACTCCGGGCTGCCGTCCTGCAGTCCGCGCAGCTCGACGAACATCGCGCGCGCCCCGCTGCGGTCGCCGTGGTCCCTGGGCTCACGCCGGTCCCGGGGCTCGGGCTGGGCATGGGGCTCGGGCTGGGCACGGGGTTCGTGCTGCGTGCCCGGCACGCCCTGTTCGTCGTCTCGCTCGTGCTCGCTCATCGTCCCGCCCGTCGCCCTCTGTCGAGCCCTGTCCTCAGCCCGGCCGGGGGAGCCCCCGATCCGCCCCTTGCGGGGCGAGCCCTGCGCGGCATCCAGGTCCCCGCGTCCGGTGTCGTCCTCCGGATGCGGCCTGGCCTGCTCGGGAATGCCGTCGATACCGTCCGCGGTCATGCGTCGGGAACCGCCCGGAGAGACTGAATCGTTCTCGGCCGGCAGCTCCCGTGTGCCGCGCTCCTCGTCCCGCACCGGCCCGTCCCCGTTCCTCACGCCGGCCCGGGTCCCGCGCCGCGCTGTTTGTAGAGGCTGATCGAGACGGTCTTGTCCTCGTCGACGGCGGAGGAGACCTTCCCCGCCAGGGCGGACAGCACGGTCCAGGCGAAGGTGTCCCGCGAGGGGGCGTGGCCGTCGGTGGTCGGTGCCGAGACGGTGACCTCGAGCGAGTCGTCGACGAGCCGGAACACACAGCTGAGCACCGAGCCCGGCACGGCCTGCTGAAGCAGGATCGCGCAGGCCTCGTCCACCGCGATGCGCAGGTCCTCGATCTCGTCCAGGGTGAAGTCCAAACGGGCCGCGAGGCCGGCCGTGGCCGTCCGCAGCACCGACAGGTAGGCACCCGCAGCCGGCAGCCGGACTTCCACGAAGTCCTGGGTCGCGGGCTCGCCTGCGATCTGGGACACCCTCACCTCCAAGGTGGTACAAGCTTTTCGGGGCCGAGGGTCGCCCCCCGGGGTAACGCGTGGGTGGTGCAGCGGTGACGCTATCGCGCTCTCACGTGTCCTGTCCCGGGACCCCAACCCCCTGGCGTCACTCACAGTAAAGCTGTGAACACGCTCCGTGTCTAGGGGTCTGCGGGCCCAAAAGGGAAGAGGGCGCGCCGGGTTGACGTACCCAGGCGTCAGATGGTCGAACCGTACCCGCCGGACACCGGGGCCGTCTCTCCGACGCTCATACGAGGACATGATCGACGAAGCACCAGCGCCAGTTCTCCCCGGGCTCGAAGGTCCGCATCACGGGATGCCCGGTCTCGTCGTGATGCCCTGTGGCGTGCCGGCTGGGCGAGGAGTCGCAGCAGCCGACATGGCCGCACGTCAGGCACAGCCGCAACTGCACCGGGTGGGTGCCGTCCCGCAGACACTCCGGACACGTCTCACCGAGCGGGACGGGTTCGGGGTCGGGCAGCGCTTCGGCGTGCGTGCACTGTTTCATGATTGCCAGATTACGACGGTCGCGCGGAGGACCGCGCGGAAAAACGAGGCGGTCGAGACATGGACGTGATGCCACTGCTGTTGCTGGTGGCGGGCAGCGCGGCGATCGCGGCCGCGGCGCGGCGCACCCCGGTGCCGGCGCCGCTGCTGCTGGTCGCCGCCGGCCTGGTGGTGTCGTACGTGCCCGGAGTCCCGGACTACACCCTGGACCCGGACGTCGTCCTGCCCCTGCTGCTGCCGCCGCTGCTCTACACCTCGGCGACCGACAGCTCCTACCTCGACCTGCGCGCCCAGCTGCGGCCGGTGGCCCTGCTCTCGGTCGGATACGTGCTGTTCGCGACGGTCGCCGTCGGCTGGGCCGCCTATCTGCTCGTCCCCGGGCTGCCGCTGACCGCCGCGCTGGTGCTGGGCGCGGTGGTGGCGCCGCCGGACGCCGTCGCGGCCACGGCGGTGGCCCGCCGGGTCGGCCTGCCGTCGAGGATCACCACGATCCTCCAGGGCGAGTCCCTGCTGAACGACGCCACCGCCATCACCGCCTACAAGGTGGCCCTCGCCGTCGTGGTCGGCGAGGGCGCGTCCTGGGCGGGCGGCATCGAGGAGTTCCTGGTCGCGGCGGTCGGCGGGGTCGCCGCGGGCCTGATCCTGATGGCCCCCCTGCACTGGCTGCGCACCCACCTCAAGGAGCCCCTCCTCCAGAACACGCTCTCCCTGCTCATCCCGTTCGTCGCCTACGCCTCCGCCGAACAGTTCCACGCCTCCGGCGTCCTCGCCGTGGTCGTCGTCGCCCTCTACCTCGGCCACCGCGCGTGGGAGGTCGACTTCGCCACCCGCCTCCAGGAGGAGGCCGTGTGGAAGATGGTCGCCTTCGTCCTGGAGTCGGCGGTCTTCGCGCTGATCGGCCTGCAGCTGCCGGTGGTCCTCAGGGGCCTCGGTTCGTACGAGGGCCTGGACGCCGCCTGGTACGCCGTCGCCCTCTTCCTGGTGGTCGTCGCGGCCCGCTTCCTGTGGGTCTACCCGGCGACCTTCCTGCCGCGGGCCCTGTCGGCACGCATCCGCGCGCGGGAGGACAACCCCACCTGGCGGGGGCCCTTCGTGATCGGCTGGGCCGGCATGCGGGGCGTGGTCTCGCTGGCCATCGCCTTCTCCATCCCGCTCACCGTCGAGCACGGCGAGCCCTTCCCGCACCGCAACCTGATCCTCTTCCTGACGTTCACCACGGTCATCGGCACCCTGGTCGTGCAGGGCCTCAGCCTGCCCCCGCTGATCCGCATGCTGAAGTTCCCCGCCCCCGACGCCCAGGCCGCCACCCTCGCCGAGGCCAACGCCCAGGCCCAGGCCTCCCGGGTCGCCGAGGAGCGCCTCGACGCGCTGCTGGCCGACGAGCGCAACGCCCTGCCCCCACCCCTCGCCAACCGGCTCCGCGACGTCCTGGAACGCCGCCGCAACGCCGTCTGGGAGCGCCTCGGCCAGACCAACCCGGTCACCGGCGAGACCGTCGACGACACCTACCGCAGGCTCTCCCGCGAGATGATCAGCGCCGAGCGCGCGGTGTTCGTCCGGCTGCGCGACGGCCGCTACATCGACGACGAGATGCTCCGCACCCTGCTGCGCCGACTGGACCTGGAGGAGGCGGCGGCCTACCGCGAGGCGGGCTGAGACTCAGCCGAACGGCCGCCCGGTGACGACCGCCGCCACGGTCGTCCCGCGCGGGAACGCGCCCTCCTCCACGAGGGCGACAAGTCCGTAGAGCAACTTGGCGACATAGAGACGTTCGACCGGGACCACGTGCCGGCGGGCGAAGTCCTCCGCGAAGGCCTCCAGCCCTGCGGGCACGCGCGCGTAGCCGCCGAAGTGGAACCGGTCGTCGAGCCGCCAGTCGCCCCGCCGACCCCCGAACGCCGCCTCCTGCAAGGCCTGTATCTCGTCCTCAAGGAAACCCCCCTTGAGAACCGGAATGCCCAGGGCCCGCTGCCCGGGGCCGAGCCCGGCGGCCAGCCCCGCGAGCGTGCCCCCGGTCCCGCAGGCCACCGCGACCACGTCGGCCCGCCCGCGCAGCTCCTCGCCGAGCACCCGGCAGCCGCCGACCGCGAGCGCGTTGCTGCCGCCCTCGGGGACGACGTACGCGCGCTCGGCGCCGGCCGCCCGCAGCACGGACGCGAGGGTCTCCGGATCGGTCTTGCGGCGATACGTCGCGCGGTCCACGAAGTGCAGCCGCATGCCGTCGGCGGCGCACCGGGCCAGGGAGGGGTTGAGCGGCCGGTCCGCCAGTTCGTCACCGCGCACCACACCCACCGTGCGCAGCCCGAGGAGCCGCCCGGCCGCGGCGGTGGCACGCAGATGGTTGGACCAGGCGCCGCCGAAGGTGAGCACGGTCCGCCCGTCCGCCGCGGTCAGATTGGGCACGAGCTTGCGCCACTTGTTGCCGATCAGCTCCGGGTGGATCAGGTCGTCCCGCTTCAGCAGCAGCCGCACCCCGTGCCGTGCGAACCGGTCGTCGGCCACCTCCTGGAGCGGGGAGGGCAGCCGGGGGCGCAGGTCGGTCATCCGCACATTGTCGAACACCGTTCGCCGAAACGTCCCTCTGCCCAGCTCCGCGATGATCCATTCCCGCTCTTTCGTGTAATACCACGACCACACACCGTGATGGAAGGCTTGTCCGCGTACCAGTGCACCGGCGCAGTTCGGCGCCCGTGCGTGATTCGGGAGGGCATTTCTTCATGTCGGTAGGCGAAGAGGTCCGCACGGACTCGGGCAAGCCGCAGCAGAGTCTCGGCACCGCGGCCGCGCGGAACCTGGCCACCACGACCAAGTCCGCACCGCAGATGCAGGAGATCAGCTCCCGCTGGCTGCTGCGGACCCTGCCCTGGGTGGACGTGCAGGGCGGCACGTACCGGGTCAACAGGCGGCTGACGTACGCGGTCGGGGACGGCCGCATCACGTTCGTCAAGACCGGCGACCGCGTCGAGGTGATCCCGGCCGAGCTGGGCGAACTGCCGGCGCTGCGCGACTACGAGGACGACGAGGTGCTGGCGGAGCTGGCCCAGCGCTGCCGGCAGCGGGAGTTCGGCCCCGGCGAGGTCATCGCCTCCTTCGGCAACCAGTCCGACGAGGTCTATCTGCTGGCGCACGGCCGCGTCGAGAAGGTCGGCACCGGCCCCTACGGCGACGACCAGGTGCTCGGCGTCCTGGCCGACGGCGCCTACTTCGGCGACCAGGCGCTGCTCGACGCCGACGCCATCTGGGAGTACACCGCCCGCGCCGACACCGCGTGCACGGTGCTGATCCTGGCCCGCCAGGACGTCGAGCAGGTCGCGGAGCGCTCCGACTCCCTGCGCGCGCACCTGCACCAGCTGCGCGCCATTCCCGAGCAGCGCACCAACAAGTACGGCGAGAAGGCCGTCGACCTGGCCGCGGGCCACGCCGGCGAGCCGGAGATCCCGCACACGTTCGTGGACTACGACGCCCGCCCCCGCGAGTACGAGCTGAGCATCGCCCAGACCGTCCTGCGCATCCACACGCGCGTGGCCGACCTCTACAACCAGCCCATGAACCAGACCGAGCAGCAGTTGCGGCTCACGGTCGAGGCGATCAAGGAGCGCCAGGAGCACGAGCTGGTCAACAACCGTGAGTTCGGTCTGCTCCACAACTGCGAGTACGACCAGCGGCTCCAGCCGCACGACGGCGTGCCGAGCCCGGACGACCTGGACGAGCTGCTCAGCAGGCGCCGCGGCACCAAGATGCTGCTCGCCCACCCGCGCGCGATCTCCGCGATCGGCCGGGAGCTCAACAAGCGCGGACTGGTGCCCGAGACGATCGACATGGGCGGCAACCGCATCCCCACCTGGCGCGGGGTGCCGATCTACCCGTGCAACAAGATCCCGGTCACCGAGGCCCGTACCAGCTCGATCATCGCGCTGCGCCTGGGCGAGCAGGACCAGGGCGTCATCGGTCTGCGGCAGTCCGGGATCCCGGACGAGATCGAGCCGAGCCTGTCCGTGCGGTTCATGGGCATCAACGAGCAGTCGATCATCAACTACCTGGTGACGGCCTACTACTCGGCGGCGGTGCTGGTGCCGGACGCCCTGGGCGTCCTGGAGAACGTCGAGATCGGCCGCTGGCGGTGACCTCCGCCACCAGGCCGTACGGGACACGGGAAAGGCGTAGGTCCATCGGGAGCCAGGGGGAGAGCCGGGGCGGCGGCGAGGAGCGGACCGGCCCGGCGGCGTCCGACGGACAGGAGGCGACCGCGATCCTGGAGCGTGCCAGGGCGGAGGTCGACCCCGCGCTGCGCGCCGCCGTCGACTCGTTACCCCGCCGGATGCGGCGGGTCGCCCGCCACCACTTCGGCTGGGAGCAGGCCGACGGCACCCCGGCCGCGGGGAACGCGGGCAAGGCGATCCGGCCCGCGCTGGTCCTCGCGGCGGCCGGCGCGCTCGGCGGCCCGGCGGCCCGGGCGGCCGCCGGCCGGGCCGCCCCCGCGGGCGCACATGGCCACAACATCACCCAGCAGCACGGCCACGTGATTGAACGCGACACCACCC
>NZ_JBEXXK010000061.1:0-70787 GCF_040630405.1 Streptomyces sp. NPDC005811 | reverse complement strand
AACGGCTCGATCACCGCCCACGACTCATCAGTCAGCTCATGACGACGCACCACGAACGGACCAACGACGCCGACACTTTGCGGACACGACCTAGGGCCTGTCGTTTGGATCATGCCGCGCGTCGCGGGGTGTGGCACGCACCCCGCTCGGGTCGGCCGAGAGGCCACGCCGACCCAGCCGACCTGATCCAGACGACAGGCCCTAGGTGGGCTCCACGCGGAACACCTCGAGGAGGAAGTTCCGTGGGGGTCAGCGGCTCGGGGCAACGGGTGCGCCAGCGGTTCTCCGGCTCCTCGAAGGGCGGCGCCGCGGGATCCCGGACCGCGATCCGGCCCGTGTCCGGCATCCGCTCCAGCGAGGGCTCCGGAGTTTCAGGCCGCCAGCGCCCCCGGGATCACCGCCCCCGGCCCGAACCTGGCCCGCACCCGGTCGGCGGCCTCCTCGACCCGGCGGACCTTCTCGTCGGCGGGGTCGAAGGTGAGCTGGTAGGAGGCCCGGTCGGCGGGGCCGAGGCCCTCCGCGCGCAGGACGATCGCCCGGACCCGGGCGCGCTGCAGCCCGAGCGCCTCGTACAGGGAGTACGCCGTCCTCGTCAGGGCCGCCGAGTGCGCGGTCGGCTCCCCCAGGGTGCGGCTGCGGGTGGTGGAGGACCGGTCGGCGTAGCGCACGGTGAGGGTCAGGGTGCGGCAGACCTTCTCCAGCGCGCGCAGCCGGGCGCCCAGCTCCCCGGCGGCGGACAGCAGGGCCCGGCGGTGCCGGTCGGGGTCCAGCTCGTCGCGGTCGAAGGGGCGTTCGGCGGCCAGGGAGCGGGAGACGGCGTTCGGGACGACCCGGCCGCGGTCGATCCCGCCCGCCTTCTCCCGCAGCTCACGGCCCGTCTTCGCGCCGACCAGACGCTGCAGGGTGGACAGGGGCGCGGCGGCGACCCGGCCGAGGGTGTCCAGGCCGTACTCGCACAGGGTGCGGGCGGTGGCCGTACCGACGCCGGGCAGCGCGGCGACCGGCTTCCCGGCGAGGAACTCCCGTATCTGGTCGGCGCCTTCGGGGACCGCGCGGGTCAGCCCCGGCCGGGCGTCCCGCAGCGCCATCCGGGCCAGCATCGGGCCGGGACCGGCTCCGATGACGCAGTCGACGCCGTACAGCGCGAGGGCGCGGACCCGGATCACCGAGGCCAGTTCCACCGCGCTGCGCCCGAAGTACCGTTCGGCGCCCCGCAGATCGGCCAGCGCCCCGTCCGGCGGCAGCGCCTCGACGACCGGTGTGAACTCCTCGAGCAGCCCGAGCAGCTCCGGCAGGGCCGCCTCGGCCTCGTGCCGCGCAGGCGGCTGGAAACGTACGCAGAGGATGGTCATCCCGCACTCCCCGGACTCTGGTGCCACAACTTCCGTACCGTCGAAGGCCCTTGAGAGGCCTCCTGTCCCGCGGGCCGCAGATCGGCCCACGGATGGAGTTCGTATCCGGTGGACAGATGGATTCGCCTGCCCCCCGTCGAATCGCCGGACCCGGCCGGCTCCTCCGCCCCCTCCCCCGTCCCCGTCCCCACCGCAGGCGCCGGCCCCGGCTCCGCGAGCCGGGCCGCGACCTCGTCCAGCCCGCCCTCGGCGCGCAGGTCGACCAGTTCGGCGAGGTTCCAGGCGGCGGAGCCCACCACGCTCAGGCTGCGCGGCCCGCGCCGCTGCACCACTCCGCGCACCAGCAGCAGCCAGGAGTGGAAGACGGTGTGCGCGCAGGCGTCGTGGGAGTCGTCGAAGAAGGCGAGGTCGACCAGGCCCGTGCCGTCGTCCAGAGTGCTGAAGATGACCCGTTTCCCGGACCGGATCGGCGGGGTCTGGGTGGCCGCCTTGGCGCCCGCGACCAGCACGGTCTCCCCGTGCCGTGCCTCGCGCAGCCGCCGCGCCGGGACCACGCCCAGTTCGTCGAGGAAGGCCCGGTGGTCGTCCATCAGATGGCGTGAGGCGTCCATGGACAGCACACCCAGCTCGGCGCTGAGCCGCTCGGCGAAGGACAGGTCCGGCAGCCCGGCGGAGGCCGTCTTCCGCCCGCCCGCCAGGGGGAGTTGACCGCCGCCCGCGCCCCGGGCGCCCCGGTGCAGTTCGGCCAGGTGGAGTTGCAGGTCACGGCGGTTGGCGCCGAACTCGTCCAGCGCGCCGACCTGTGCCAGCCGACCGGCGAGCGGACGGCTCGGGCGGGCCCGTTCCCAGAAGTCGAGGAGTGAGGCGTACGGCTGTCCGTCCGCGACCCGTGCCGCCTCCGCCTCGCTGATGCCGTGCACGTCGGAGAGGGCCAGCCGCAGCCCCCACACCACAGGTGATTCAGACACCAGTTCGATACGGTGGGCGACTCCCGACCGGTTCACGTCCAGCGGCAGGATCGGCACCCCGCGCCGCCGCGCGTCGGCCAGCAGCAGCCGTTTCGGGTACATCCCGGGGTCGTGGGTGAGCAGCCCGGCGTAGAAGGCGGCCGGGTGGTGCGCCTTCAGCCACGCCGACTGGTACGTCGGGACGGCGAAGGCGACCGCGTGCGCCTTGCAGAAGCCGTACGACCCGAAGGCCTCGACGATCTCCCAGGTCCGCCGAATCGTTTCCGCGTCATAGCCGTTCGCCGTCGCGTGCTGGGCGAACCACACCTTGATCCGCCCCTGCGACTCCGGATCGGAGAGCCCGCGCCGCACCCGGTCCGCCTCGCCGCGCCCGCAGCGGGTCATGATCGCGACGATGTCGATGATCTGCTCATGGAAGACGACCACCCCGTACGTCCCCTTCAGCGGCTCCTCCAGATCGGGGTGCGGGTAACGGACCGGCGCACGCCCGTGCCGTGCCTCGATGAACGGCCGCACCATGTCGGCGGCGACCGGCCCGGGCCGGAAGAGCGAGATGTCGACGACCAGGTCGTGGAAGGTAGCCGGCTGGAGCCGGCCCACCAGGTCGCGCTGGCCCGGCGACTCGATCTGGAAGCAGCCCAGCGTCTCGGCGGACCGGATGAGCCGGTACGTCGGCGGATCCCCCGGCGCCACCGCGTCCAGGTCGATCCGCTCCCCCGTCGCCCGCTCCACCTCGGCCACCGCGTGCGCCATCGCCGACTGCATCCGCACCCCCAGCACGTCCAGCTTGAGCAGCCCGAGGTCCTCCACGTCGTCCTTGTCGAACTGGGCCATGGGGAACCCCTCGCCGCTGGTCGGCACGACCGGCGTACGGGAGAGCAGGGAGGCGTCGGAGAGGAGCACCCCGCACGGGTGCATGGCGATGCCGCGTGGCAGGGCGTCGAGCGCCTCGACCAGCTCCCAGAACCTGCCGTACCGCGCCCCCTCCCGCTCCCCCTTCCGCTGCTCCTTCCGCTGCTCCTCCCGCTGGATCTCCTGTGCCAGCGCCTTGAGTTCGGGCAGTTCCGCCAGGGCGGCCCGGGCGTCGCGGGCCCGGATGTGCGGGAAGGACTTGGCGATGCGGTCGATGTCGGCGGGGTCCATGGACAGGGCCGCGCCGACGTCCCGGACGGCGTGCCGGACCCGGTAGGTCTCCGGCATCGCGACCGTCGCGACCCGTTCGGCGCCGAACCGGCCGATGATCGCCCGGTAGACCTCCAGCCGGCGCGCGGACTCCACGTCGATGTCGATGTCGGGCAGCACGACCCGTTCCTTCGACAGGAACCGCTCCATCAGCAGCCCGTGCTCGACCGGGTCGGCGTGCGCGATGCCGAGGAGGTGGTTGACGAGGGAGCCCGCGCCGGAGCCGCGCGCGGCGACCCGGACGCCCATGTGCCGTACGTCGTCGACGACCTGGGCGACGGTGAGGAAGTAGGAGGCGAAGCCGTGGTGGGCGATGATGTCCAGCTCGTGGTGCATCCGCTCCCAGTAGGCGCGCCGGCCGGCGTAGCCGTACCGCACCATGCCCGCCGTCGCCCGGGAGGCCAGCGCCCGCTGGGCGGTACGGCGGCCCGCGCCTACGAGGTGCGGTTCGGGGAAGTGGACGGCGCCCATGCCGAGGTCGTCCTCGGGGTCCACCAGGCACGCGGCGGCCGTGGCCCGGGTCCGTTCCAGCAGCCGGTGGGCGGTGTCCTTCCGGAAGCCCGCGGCCTCCACGATCCGCTCGGCCGCCGCGGCCATGGCGTCCGCGTCCTTCAGCCAGGCCTCGCCCGAGTCGAGTTCCCCGGCCGGGTCGACGGGGACGAGCCGGCGGGCGGCGTCCAGGATGTCGGCGACCGGGCCCTGGCCGGGGTCGGCGTAGCGGACGGCGTTGCTGAGGACCGGGCGGATCCGCTGTTCGGCGGCGAAGCCGACGGTACGGGCGGCCAGCCGCAGGGAGCCGGGTCCGGTGCCTTCGCGGCCGTGCCAGACGGCCTCCAGGCACAGCGCGTCGCCGTACACCTCGCGCCAGGGGGCGAGGAGCTTCGCGGCACGGTCCGGGCGTCCGGCGGCGAGGGCGCGGCCGACGTCGGAGGCGGGGCCGAGCAGGACGGTCAGGCCGTCGCCGTGGTTGCCGGTCCAGGGCAGCACCGGGACGTCCCCGTCGGCATGGGCGGCGGTGACGATCCGGCACAGGTCGGCCCAGCCCCGGGCGCCGTCCCGGGCGAGGAAGGTGACGCGGGGGGCCGACTCGTCGATGAAGGCACCGCCGCGCACGGGCGTGCGGCGCCTCTCCCGTCGTACGTCACTGTCCTGCCGTACGGGCCCGGCGACCGCCAGGTCCACGCCGAACAGCGGGCGCACCCCCGCCTTCGCACAGGCCTTGGCGAAGCGGACCGTGCCGGCCAGGGTGTCGCGGTCGGTGAGGGCGAGGGCGTCCATGCCCCGCTCGGCGGCGCGCTCGGCCAGCCGGTCCGGGTGCGAGGCCCCGTGGCGCAGGGAGAACCCGGAGACGGTGTGCAGATGCGTGAAGCCTGGCACACGCACCTCCCACACTCACGATTCGAACATCAGTTCCCTAATCCCTCACCCCCACCATAGACCAAATTCCGAACGTCTGTACGACTACCCTTCGACTCCCCTTCGGACGTCTCCCACCTGCGCAAACGCGGGACCCGGGCCTCCGGCCGGCCCGTCAGCCGATCCGTGCGCCCGTCGCCGACAGCGCCTCCGTCACCGGCTGGAAGAACGTCTCCCCGCCCGAGGCGCAGTCACCGCTGCCGCCGGAGGTCAGACCGACCGCGTCACTGCCCGAGAAGAGCGGGCCGCCGCTGTCACCGGGCTCGGCGCAGACGTCGGTCTGGATGAGACCGTCGACGATGTCGCCGTTGCCGTAGTTCACGGTCGCGTCCAGACCCGTGACCGTGCCGGAGTGGACCCGCGTGGTGGAGCCGCTGCGGGTGACCCGCATACCCACGGTGGCCTCGACGGCGCCGGTGATCGGCTGGGCCGAGCCGTCGTACCGATCGACCTCACCGGGGTGCGGCACGTCGGCCGTGTACCTGACCAGTCCGTAGTCGTCACCGGGGAAGCGGGAGACCGCGTTGGTGCCGATCACGGTGCCGGAGGGGTCCGACCAGGTGGAGACGGCCTCGGTGCAGTGCCCGGCGGTCAGGAAGTACGGCTCGCCGCCCTTGACCACGTTGAAGCCGAGCGAGCAGCGGCCGCCCGCGCCGGTGATCGCGTCACCACCGGCCACGAAGGGCTTGAACTCCCCCTTGGAACGCTGGAGTTCGGCCGTCCCGCCGAGCCCGTCGACCACCTCGGCGAGCTTGGCCCAGGCGGCGGCGGAGACGGTGCGGTCGGCGGTGACGACGACCTTGTTGGTGCGCGGGTCGGTCACCCAGGCGGTGCCGGGGACGGCCGCGTCCGCCCTGAGGGCCGTACGGGCGCCGGCCAGTTCGGCGAGGGAGTGCTCGACGATTCTCGCCCTGGCGCCGGCCGCCTCGACGGTCTTCGCGGCGGTCGCGTCGAGCACGTTCACCACGAGGCTGCGGCTCCTCGCGTCGTAGTAGGTGCCGGCCGCGTCGGTGCCGAGGTCCTCGCCGAGGGCCGAGGCGAGCTTCCCGGCCGCGAAGGCCGAGAGCGGGTCCGGACGCGGACTCCGCGCCGGTTCACTGGCGTTCGCGGTCTGGAAGGTGACGGCCGCCGCGACGAGCGCGGCGACACCCGCGCCCGTCATGACCGTCCGCCGTCGGGGTGTGCGTCGGTGCTGCAACTCGCGTCCTCCTGTGGGGGGATCGGCCCGGACGGCTGTGGGGACCGTACGGGCCGAAGAGTGGCCGGTTGACGGCAGGCCACTCTTCCGAAGGACACAGGGAGCACACAAGGTTGACTCCGGGACGCGCACAGGGTGGGCACTTCACGCCCTTCGCGCCTTCACCACCCCGTTCGCACTGCAAACGCCCCGGGTGCTACTGCTGGCTGTTTCCCTGCTCCGGCGCGGGCGCGGGCGGCGCCTCGGGCGCGGGCGCGGGCGGTGCCGCGGGTGCCGGTGCCGGTACGGGCGGCGGTGCCGGGGCCGGCGCGGGCAGTTGCTGTTGCGCCCTCTCCAGGAACCTCAGCAGTTCCACCGGGAACGGCAGCACCAGCGTGGAGTTCTTCTCGGCGGCGACCGCCACCACCGTCTGGAGCAGGCGCAGTTGGAGCGCGGCGGGCTGCTCGGACATCTCGCGGGCCGCCTCCGCGAGCTTCTTGGAGGCCTGGAGCTCGGCGTCGGCGTTGATGACCCTCGCCCGCCGCTCCCGGTCGGCCTCGGCCTGCCGGGCCATGGACCGCTTCATCGTCTCGGGCAGGGAGACGTCCTTGATCTCCACCCGGTCGATGGTGACGCCCCACTCCACGGCCGGGCTGTCGATCATCAACTCCAGTCCCTGGTTGAGCTTTTCGCGGTCGGAGAGCAGATCGTCGAGCTCGCTCTTGCCGATGATGGACCTCAGCGAGGTCTGCGCCATCTGCGAGACGGCGAACCGGTAGTCCTCCACCCGGACCACCGCCTCGGCCGGCGAGGTCACCCTGAAGTACACGACGGCGTCGACCCGGACCGTCACGTTGTCCCGGGTGATGCCCTCCTGACCGGGCACCGGCATCGTGACGATCTGCATGTTGACCTTCCGGAGCCGGTCGACGCCCGGCACGATCAGGGTCAGCCCCGGTCCGCGCACCGCGGGCCGGAGTTTCCCGAGCCGGAAGACCACACCCCGCTCGTACTGCTTGACGACCCGAGCCGCAGCCGCCACATACACCACTCCGGCGGACACGAGCCCGGCTCCCGCCGCCACCAGCTCCTCGATCATGCCGGCCCCCAGGGGTCCGAAGCGCTTCCCGTCCACTGCCCGTCCTACGACGGTAACCCCGTCCCCGGACAAGAGGGAGCCCCCGCACGGCGGTTCACGTGCGGGGGCCGTCGAACGGTGCCTTCGAGGCGACGTACCGGCCGAGCCGGCAGGCGTCGTACTAGAAGACGCTGACGCCGTACGCGCTCAGGGCCTCGGCCACCGGCTGGAAGAAGGTCGTACCGCCGGAGGTGCAGTTGCCGCTGCCGCCGGAGGTCAGACCGTAGGCGACGCCGCCGGAGGAGTACAGCGGGCCACCGGAGTCGCCGCCCTCGGCGCAGACGTTGGTCTGGATCATCTGGTAGACGACGTCGCCGCCGCCGTAGTTGACCGTCGCGTTCAGCGCGGTGACCGTGCCGGAGTGGATGCCGGTGGTCGAGCCGTCACGGTAGACGGTGGCGCCGACGCTGGGCGTGCCCGAGCTGGTGATGTCCGTGTTGCCCGCGGTCCCGGACTTGGTGACCGAGGTGTTGGTGTAGCGGACCAGCGCGTAGTCGTTGGTCGGGAAGCTGTAGCTGACGTTCGTGCCCAGCACCGTCGACTGCCCGGAGTTGGAGTACCAGGTCGAGGCGACCTCACCGCAGTGACCGGCGGTCAGGAAGTAGTAGGTGCTGCCGCTGACCACGTTGAAGCCGAGCGAACAGCGGTAGCCGCCGCCGTAGATGGCGTCGCCGCCCGCGATGAGCTTGTTGAACTTGCCGGGGGTGTGCTTGATCGTGAGGGCGCCGGCGTTGCTGCCCGCGGCCTCCTTGATCTTCGCGATCTCGGCGTCGGAGACGGTGCTGTCGACGGTGACGAGAAGGCGGTTGGTCTTGCTGTCGACTGCCCAGGCGGTGCCCGGGACGTCCGCCTGGAGCACAGAAGTACCCGCGCTCTTCAGCTGGGCTGAGCTGAAGGTGGCGGTGTCCGCCGCGCTCGCGTGGGGGATCGCGATGGCGGCTGCGGCCACGAGTCCGGTGGTGACGGCGATCAGCCGGCTCCGTCTCGAGATGCCGCGGGTGGTGGGGGTGGTGCGCTTGATCCTCACGTTTCGTTCCCTCCTAGGGGAAGTCGGGGGCCCGTCGTGTGGGGTCGGGGCCCGTGAGGCGCAGCCAGGATCAGACGTTCGCCCGGATTCCGGACACGCCGTGTCCCTGACAAGCGCTGAGGGGGAGTATTCGGTCGGGCGGCCGGTCGGCGCAAGGGCGCCTTTCGGCCGTCAGACCTTGAACGAACTACGTGAGTTGAGCCCTCTTCGAGGCCTCTTGCCCCAGCTCAGACCAGGTTGCGCTCCCCTGCCTCGATCTCCACGTCGAGAGTGTTCCCCGGCGGCGGGAAGGGGCAGATGAAAGCGTCGGCGAATGCACACGGAGGCAGTACGGCACGGTTGAAGTCCACGGTCGTACGCCCCTCGTCGTCGGGGGCACCCGGATGGAGGAAGCGGAACCGGTGGCTGCTCACCCCACTGGTGGAGTCGGCGAACACCGCCCACAGCGAGCCGTCGCCCTGCACGGCCACCTGGAGCGTGTGCTCCCGCCCGTCGAGGGCGAACGCCAGCTCCCCGCCGAGCCCGAGACCGCGCTCGCGTCCGTCGGCGTTCGGGACCCGGACGGTCCGGCTCTCGCCGTACGGCGTGAAGCGTCCCGGCACCGACCAGCGCGTCGCGTACGGGGTGGCCTCGACGCCCCGGAACAGGCGCCGGGCCTCGGCCGCGGGGTCGAAGACGCGCACCCCCCAGACCCCCTCCCGCACCAGCACGACCAGCCGCCGCTCCCCGTGAGCGACACGCGAGGCGTCCACCGCCCCCGGGTCGGCGCCGAGCCGTACCGTTCCGCCGAACGGCCGTCCGTCCAGGGTCAGCCCGTCGGCCCCGGCCGCCGTGAGCACCACCCCGTCCTCCTCCGCCGCCCAGACCCCGGGGGTGTCCGGAAGTCGACCGTCCGGAAGGTCCTCCAGCCAGAAGGTTCCGGTGAGCGCGAGCGGGCCGTGGGGGGCCGTGAGCGTCTCCAGCCGGTGCTCGTGCCAGCGCTTCCAGAGGTCCGGCGCGTCCGTCGTCATGGGGGTCAGCCTTTCGGTACCGGGTCGGACGACCCGAGGAGTGAGGGTCCGCCCGCGTACTGGTGGGCGGGCCGGGCCAGGTCGAGGTGCTCGCGCAGGGTGCCGCCCGGGTAGAAGGTGCGGAACAGACCGCGGTGCTGGAGCAGCGCGACCGTTCCGTTGACCAGGCGTTCCAGATCGCGGTGGGGTTCGACGGGGACGAGGTGGAAGCCGTCGACGGCGGCGTCCCGGTGCCAGGAGGCGATCAGCTCGGCGAGGTCGACGGGGCCGCCGCGGTAGAGCGGGCCCCGGCCGGTCCGCCGCGGCCCGCCCCCGCCGTGGCCCGGCTCGGCCGCGTGCTCGCCGTCGCCGAGGTCGACGAGCAGACTCACCAGCACCCGCAGGGAGTCCGGGTCCCGCCCGGCCGCGGCGGCCTGCCCGCGCAGGTCCGCGCGGACGGCCCGGGCCTCGGCGGAACCCGCCACCCGGACCAGCGCCACATCGGCGTACCGGGCGGCGGCGGGCCGCACGGCCGCCTCGGTGGCGTCGGCGACCCGCACGGGCCGCCCCGGCGCCGGCGGGGACCCGAACAGCTCCCCCGACGCGACCCCGACCCCGCCCGCGGACACGTCGATCCACCGGCCGACCCGGCCGGGCGCGACGGCTTCGGCACGGGACTCGGCATCGGACTCCGCACCGTACGCGGCATCGGTCCCGGTCGGCGGCTCGGTCGGCGGCCGGGTGAGCGGGCCCACGAGTCCGACGTGATCCGTGGCATCCGCCATCCGGCCGAGCACGGCCGGGGCGTTCAGCCCGAAGTCGGCCCCGTCCAGCGTCACGAAGTCGAACCCGCCGCGCTCGGCGAGCCGTGCCAGCTCCACGTAGGGACCGGCCCCGTCCGCCCCGGGCAGGGCGAGGGCGGCGGCCAGATGCAGTAGTCCCATGGCTCACAGCGCCTTCGACGGCAGCGGCCTCGGGCCGGACCCCTGGTGCGGGGACCTGAGGGCGACCATGACGGTCATCACGAGAACTCCTTCGGTGGGCCGGGTCGGCTCAGGCGGCGGCGTCGGCGCCGAGGTCCCGCAGGAACACCAGGGCGGCGCGCGCGGTGGCGTCGTTCTGCCGGAACGCGGGACCGCCCGTGCGGGGTCGGGTGAACGCACCGGGGGTGCGCCCGTCGGTGTGCGGGCCGAGCGCGAAGCGCCGCGGGTGCGGCCGCCCGGTGCGGTCCAGGACCCGTCCGTCCACGCGGTCCACCCGCAGCAGTCCGTCGGCCGTCTCCCCGGCGCCCTCGGTGTGCAGGGCGCGCAGCAGCGGGTCGAGGGCGCGCCGCAGGGTCGGCTCGGGCAGCCGGGCCTCCACCAGCGCCCGTGCCGCGACGGAGAACCCCGGCACGGACGGGCTGGACGCCCGGAACACCCCGTCCTCGGCGTGTACGGCCATGTCGGCGCCGACGAACCGGAGCACTCCGGCCCGGGACAGCGCGAGCAGCTGCCGCAGCCGGGGTCCGGGCGGCCCCGAGGCGAGGTAGCTGAAGAACCCGTGCCACCAGGACCCGATGTCCCCGAGCCGCACGAGCTGTCCGTACACCGACAGCAGCCCGAGGAACACGGACAGATCGGCGCTGTGCGCGGGATCGTGACGGCGGCTCAGATCGTCCTCGACGTACCGCCGCAGCCCGTCCTGGAACTCCTCGTGCGAGGCGTACCGCAGCCCGTCCAGCGGCCGGTCGAGCGCGGCCAGGTCGAGCCGGTCGGCCGGATCGGGCACGGCGGAGGCGACGAGGGCCGCCCGGTCGGCCTCCCCGGAGGCGGCCGCGTACTTCTCCTCGAAGTCCGTCCAGGCGATCGCGGTCCGCTCGGGGTGGACGGCGAACAGCCGGTGGTAGTGGGCGAAGCCCAGCTCCTTCTCCACCAGCGGCCACACGTCCCGCCGGAAGTCGAACCCCCCGGGCCGGGCGAGGAGTTCGTCGGTCTCGGCGGGTCCGAGGAACCGGGGCAGCGGGGGCCGTTCACCGGTCCAGTCGTAGCCGATCTTCGCGTGGTACGGCACCCCGCGCCGCGATCCGACGTACAGCACCGGCTCCCGCCCCGAGGGCACGTAGGTGTCCCCCTCGTGGCGTCCGCCGCGCCCCTCGGTGAGCAGCGCCATCAGATCGACGAAGGCCAGCCCGAAGCCGCGCACGAGGACGGGTTCGCCGGGCCGGAGCGCGGACAGGTCGCTGTCGGCGGTGAAGTCGGGCGGCAGGTGGACGAGCCCGTGCTCGCGGGCGTACGCGGCCAGTTCCCGCTGGTCACCGTCGAGTTCGGCGTCGAGGTGACCGAGGGTGAGGACGACGAGGTCGGCGTGGAGCGGCCCGGACCGTCCCTCCAGCCACACCTGCTGGCGCCCCTCGCGCGGACCGCTCACCCGCAGCGCGCGCCGGGGGTGGTGGTGGACGGTGATCCCCGCCGGCAGGGCGGCGACGGCCTGTTCGTGCACCCAGCTCAGATAGGCGCCCTGGAGCTGCCGGTCGGCGAAGAGCCGCCCGTCGACACCGGCCCACTCGTGCAGGGTGGGCCCCGGCCGCACCGGACCGTCCATCAGCACGGTCTCGTCGGTGAACATGGTGACGTCCTCGGCGTGCGAGTTCATCCACAGCAGCGGTGACTGTGCGGCCCGCCAGATGCGGCCGGCGCCCGGCGGGTGCGGGTCCACGAGATGGATGTCGAGGCCCGGACCGGCGTACAGCTCGGGCGCGCTGGCCGCGATGCGTTCGATCAGGCCGGTCCCGCGCGGTCCGGCCCCGACGATGACGAGCGACTGTCTCGTGTCCGGGGCGTCGGGAACGCGGGCAGGGGTGTGGGAAGACATGCGAAGGCTCCGTGACGCAATCGGTCGAGCACGGTGGATGCCTTCACACGGAGAACAACGACGGCCGAGCCCCTCAGCAGGGCCGTACAGCGAGAGTACGGCGGGGTTTCCCCTCACTGTCAAGGCTGTCCGAACTGTGAGCCGTACGTCTCAAGTCGGTTGACGCCCCACCGGAGACCTGTTCCACTTGGCCCATGCATCCGCAGCAGTGGCTGGTCACACGCTCCCACATCGACTTCGGTCGAGTGTGGTCCTCTTCCTGTTGAGCCGACCCCCTGCGCGCCCCGGCCCCTTGACCGCCGGGGACGCTTTCGCGTTCTCCCTCTTGGCCTTCACACCCCCTCCCCTCGCTTCATGAGCACGCTCCCCCTACGCGATCAACCACGCACCACGCGTACCCCGGAAGAAGCCCGCACCCCGATCACCCGGTCCATCAGCACCCCCAGAACATCCCGCACCGACCCCCGCTGCCGGGCATCGCACTCCAGCACCGGCACATCGGGGTCCAGCCCCAACACCCCCCGCACCTCCTCCAACTCACACCGCTCGGCCCCGTCGAAGCGATTCACCGCCAGCACGAACGGCGCCTCCTGCGCCTCGAAGTAGTCCACGGCGGGGAAGCACTCCTCGATCCGCCGGGTGTCCGCGAGGACGACCGTCCCCAGCGCGCCCTCCACCAGGTCGTCCCACAGGAACGAGAACCGCCCCTGCCCGGGCGTCCCGAAGAGATAGAGGGCGATGGCCGGATCGAGGGTGATCCGCCCGAAGTCGAGCGCCACGGTGGTCCTGGTCTTGGTCTCCACCCCTTCCAAGGAGTCGACTCCCACCGACACCTGGGTGATGGCCGCCTCGGTGTCGAGGGGCTCCATCTCGGAAACGGCCCCGATGAAGGTCGTCTTACCGACCCCGAGCCCCCCGCTCACCACGATCTTCACGGCAAGCGGCACGGTTTTCTCTGAGCGCCCGGGCATGATCCCTGATCCTTTCGAGCTTCCGTGTCTCGACAGGAGATACGTCCGGGAGGCGCCCGGCATTCACCGTGCCCCCCGCACAGCGCTCCGGGTGCGCGGCGGGTGACCGTGCGTCAGCAGGAACAGTCGCAGCCGCAGCAGTCGCATCCGTCGCAGCAGTCGCAGTTGCAGCAGTCACCGCATCCGCAGTCGCAGTTCCCGCAGTCACAGTTGCTGCAGCAGCCCTCGTGCTTCTTCCGCGACCACGGCCCCTCGAACTCGTCGGCACAGCACACCTGGCAGGTGCAGAACAGCCCGAGCGCGACCGCGCACCCGGCGAGCAGCCCCCGCGGCTGCTGGGGCGGCGCGGGCGGCATCTGCGGCGGCGGCCCGAACGCGGCACGCCCCTCATGGGCGGCCCCGGGATGCGCATGCCCGCAGGAAGCCGTCCCGAACGCCCGGTCCACCGACCGCTCCAGCTCGTGCGCGAGCAGCAGATGCGCCAGCCGCCCCTCGACGAACTCGACGTCCTTCAGCGCGAGCCGTATCCCGTGCAGGGCGTCGTCCGCGAGCCGCCGGGCCTCGGTGAGCGGGGTCCCGGTGGCCGTGAGCGGGTTCCAGGCGCCCGCCTCGGCGTCGGCGGCCCGGTCCTCGACGGCGTCCAGCAGATGCGCGAGCCGCCCGAAGAGCCGCCCGGCCTCGGCGAGCGGGACGGCGTTGCCCGGCCGGCCCGCGAGGACCGCGGTGTGCGCGAAGGCGGCGGCCGTGGCGGTCTCGGTCGGTTCGGTGACGGTCAGCAGCGACGTACCCGGCCCGGCCTGCGCCTCCAGCCCGATCTGCCGGTCCACCGCGTCCACCAGGACCGCCGTGTCGAAGCCGACCGCGGCCCCGCCGCGCTCCCCGGCCCGCCCCCAGCTCCTGGCCACCCTGCGGGCGGCGACGGCCACCGGACGCCGGGCCAGCAGCCCGTCCCCGTCGGCGACATGGTCGCGCACCTTGGCCGAGGCCAGCACCAGCGAGACGGCCGCCGCGAGCCGCGCCCCCTCACCCTGGGCGACGGAGGCGGTGCGCATCCCGCGCAACGGGCACGGCCCCGCCGTACGCCGCCATCCCCCGGCCGATTCGGCCTGAGCCTCCGTCAGAACCGAGATGAGCAGCCCGTCGTAGTTGGTGACCACCCGCGCGAACTGGCCGTGGTCGCCGCGCAGCGCGAGACACAGTCCGCACAGATGCGCCATCCACTGGCTCTTGAGCCGCTCGCCGAGCCGGTGACTGCACGGTCTGACGATTCCGAACATGACGACCCCCCGCTCTCAGGACATTGAGCTGCCGCATGCTATCGGCCGATAATCGGCGTTGAACGCTCCGCCCTGTTCACCCGTACGCACCACGTATCACCCGTACGCCACGAACAGTCATATTTCACTCTCAGTCAGCAGCCGTACACAGCAGGACCCTTGGGAGACGCGGGCTCTCGACGGATTCTCTGTGCACCAGTACCGTCACAAACCCCCCGCGCGGCGTCTATCCACTTGGCGCGACATCCGCATCATGGACGACCATGGGATGCGGAAAGGAAGAAAGACCGCTGTGAGAGGAGGCGTCCATGGGATCGGTGCGCAAGGCGAGTGCCTGGCTTGGCCTCGTCGACGACAACGATGACGAGCGTTACTACGACGACGACTACTCCGAGGGAACCGACTCGCAAGACGCCTGGGTCACCGACCCGCGCGTCAAGGTCGCCTCGGACACGGCCGAGGAGAAGGGCCGCCGGATCGGCACGGTCACCCCGGACAGCTTCCGGGACGCGCGGCTGATCGGTGAGCTGTTCCGCGAGGGCGTGCCGGTCATCGTGAACCTCACGGCCATGGAGGCCGGGGACGCCAAGCGCGTCGTCGACTTCGCGGCCGGGCTGATCTTCGGACTGCGCGGTTCGATCGAGCGGGTCTCGACCCGGGTGTTCCTGCTGACCCCGTCCAACACGGAGATCGTGAACGGCGACCCGGCCGGGCACCGCACGGACGGCTTCTTCAACCAGAGCTGAGGCAGGGCCGCTCGCCGGCCCCGCCTCGGCCCCCGGGCCGGGTCAGCGGAAGGCGTCGAGTCCGGTGAGCGCCTTGCCCAGCACGAGCTGGTGCATCTCGACGGTGCCCTCGTAGGTGAGCACCGACTCCAGGTTCGTCGCGTGCCGCATGACGGGGTACTCCAGCGAGATCCCGTTGGCCCCGAGGATCGTCCGCGCGGTGCGGCAGATCTCGATGGCCTCCCGCACGTTGTTGAGCTTGCCGAAGCTGACCTGCTCGGGACGCAGGCGGCCGGCGTCCATGCGCCGCCCCAGATGGTGGGCGAGCAGAATCCCCTTGTGCAGCTCGACCGCCATGTCGGCGAGCTTGGCCTGGGTCAGCTGGAACCCTCCGATGGGCCGCCCGAACTGCTCGCGGGTGCGGGCGTAGTCGACGGCGGCCTCGAAACAGGTGCGGGCCGCGCCCATCGCGCCCCAGACGATCCCGTAGCGTGCGTGCGACAGACAGCTCAGCGGCCCGCGCAGTCCGACGACCTCCGGCAGCACGGCGTCCTCGGGCAGCCGCACCTCGTCCAGCACCAGCTCACTGGTCACGCTGGCGCGCAGCGACCACTTGTGCTTGATCTCCGGCGCGGAGAAGCCGGGGCTGTCGGTGGGCACGACGAATCCGCGGACGCCTGCGTCGGTCTGCGCCCAGACGACGGCGACCCCGGCCACCGACCCGTTGGTGATCCACATCTTCCGCCCGCTCAGCACCCAGTCCGAGCCGTCGCGCTTGGCGTACGTCCGCATGCCCGCCGGATCGGACCCGTGGTCGGGCTCGGTGAGCCCGAAGCAGCCGATGACCTCGCCGGAGGCCATCCGGGGCAGCCACGTCCGCTTCTGCTCCTCGGAGCCGAACCGGTGGATCGCGTACATGGCGAGGGAGCCCTGCACGGACACCAGGGACCGGATCCCGGAGTCGGCGGCCTCCAGCTCCAGACAGGCGAGCCCGTACTGCACGGCGCTCGCCCCGGCGCACCCGTATCCGTCGAGCGACATCCCGAGCGCCCCGATCGTCCCGAGTTCCCGGGCGAGCTCCCGGATCACCGGCAGCTCCCCGCGCTCGTACCACTCGGCGACGAACGGCTCCACCCGCTCCGCGGCCCAGCTCCGCACCGTGTCGCGGATCGCGAGATCCTCCGGTTCGAGCAGATCGTCGATCCCGAGCGGATCGGCGGGATCGAAGGGGGGCAACTTCGAGGACGCGACCATGAAGAGATCCTCCGGAGCGGGCCGAAAACTAGCAGCGCTAGTTACGATGTCGGTCCGAAGGTACCACCCGAGGCACCACGGGCAGCCGCCGACGACGAACAGGCCCCACAGGAGAGGTCAACCCCTCAACGCACCGTAACGGGCGGTGCGTGGGTGGGAGACACCTCGCGAGGAGCGGGCAGCTCCACCGCGACCGACTCGCACTGCATCACCCGCGGCAGCCTCAGCGCCATCACCGCCCCCAGCAGCAGCAACCCCGCGCTGACCAGGAGCGTGACATGCAGCCCGTGCACGAAGCTCTCCCTCGCGGCCCGCCGCAGCGCCGCCCCGGTCGGCCCGCCGAGCTGTCCGGCCACCTCGTAGGCCTCGCCCAGCGAGTGCCCCGCGGCCGCCGACGCGGACGCCGGCACCCCGGGCACGGAGGACAGTCCGGGCGTGTACGCCGCGTTCATCACGCTGCCGAGCAGCGCGATCCCGATGCCCGCCCCGAGCTGGTAGGAGGTCTCGCCGATGGCCGCGGCGCCGCCCGCCCGTTCCGGCGGGGCCTCGCTCAGCATCGACTCGTACGCCGCGAACAGCGTCGTCTCCAGCCCGAACCCGAGCAGCACGAACCCGGACAGCAGCAGTCCCGCGTTGTCCGCCTTGCCCATCGCGGTGAGCAGCAGCACGGCGAGCGCGGTCAGCAGGAACCCCCCGCACACCATCCGCCGCGGCCCGAAGCCGCGCAGCAGCCGCGCCCCGGCCAGCCCCGCCGCCATCGCGGCGAAGGTCAGCGGCAGGAGCCGGAGACCCGTCTCGAGCGGGGAGAGACCGAGCACCAGCTGGAGGTACTGCGCGGCGATCAGCTCCAGGCCCACCAGCGCCAGCATGGCCAGCACGATGCAGCCGACGGAGGTGCTGAACGCCGGGCGCGCGAACATCCCGAGGTCCACCAGCGGATGCTCCCGCCGCCGCTGACGCCGTACGAAGAGAGCCATCAGCACCGCGCCGACCAGCAGCGGCACCACGGTGAACGGGCCGAACTCCGCCCCGCCCAGCCGCTTGACGCCGAGGACCAGGGCGAACAGCCCGGCCGCCGCCATCAGCGCGCCGACCACGTCCCAGGGCCCCTCGCCGGTGCCCCGCGACTCCGGCAGCAGCAGCCGCCCCACCGGAAGGCTGACCAGCATCAGCGGGATGTTGACGAGGAAGACCGACCCCCACCAGAAGTGCTCCAGCAGGAAGCCGCCGAGCAGCGGTCCGACGGCCGCGCCGACCGCGGCGACCGCGCTCCAGATGCCGATGGCGAGCGCCCGTTCCCGGCGGTCGGGGAAGACCTGCCGCAGGATCGACAGCGTGGCCGGCATGATCATCGCGCCGCCGACGCCGAGCAGGGCCCGCGCCATGATCAGCACCTCGGCGCTTCCGGCGAAGGCCGCCAGTGCGGAGGCGACGCCGAACAGGGCGTACCCGAGCAGCAGGATCCGGCGGCGGCCCACCTTGTCGCCGAGCGTGCCGAACAGGATCAGCAGCGAGGCGCAGACCAGTGGATAGGTGTCGACGATCCAGAGCAGCTCGATCGCGCCGGGCCTGAGGTCCTCGGTGACCGCGGGCACCGCGACGTGCAGCACGGTCGCGTCGACCGCGACCAGGAGCAGGCTGACGCAGAGCACCACGAGCACGACCCAGCGGTTGGCACCGGCACCGGCCCCGGCCGCCCGACGGCGCAGCCCGACGGCGGCCGTGGTCGTCCCGGACATGTACGTACCTCCCAGGTGATCCCCTCGGTCCGGCGGGCTCGCGGGACGGGGACTTCCCGCGACTCGGCCGGAGAGGAGCGGTGGTCTCCGGCCCGCGCAAACGAACACGAGTGACTCGCAGCGTACGCGAGTTCGCGCCAGGGCCACGTGGCGGACCTCTCACACTTCACGGCGAAGCCATGTGGCGTACACCACTTCCCGAGCAGCCGTTTTCCCGGTCGCCGTACCGCCCGGTCGATAATCGGGGCCGTGACGGATCTTGGAACGCGTGTGGTGCCGCCCGGCGGTACGGCCCTGCGCCGGGCGGCTCCCGCCCTGCTGGGCTATGTGGCCGTACGGGGCCTCGGCCTGCTCGTCCTGGCCCTGTGGAGCGCCGCCCGCGGCAAGAGCGCGCACACCCTGCTGACGGCCCGCTGGGACGCCCTCTGGTACACGAGGGTGGCCGAGCTGGGGTACGGCTACGAGGTCCGGCTGCCCAACGGGGACGTCCACTCGAACCTCGCCTTCTTCCCGTTGCTGCCGTGGCTGGAAAGGCTGCTGCACGCGGTGAGCCCGCTGTCCTACGCCGACGCCGGGTTCGCGGTCGCGCTGCTCTCCTCGCTCGCCGCGGCCTGGGGGATCTTCGCGGTCGCCGACCAGGTGTACGGCCCTCGGGCGGGCGTGTGCGCGGTGCTCGTGTGGGCGCTGCTGCCGGTCGGGATCGTGCAGTCGATGGCGTACAGCGAGTCGCTGTTCACCGCGCTCGCCGCCTGGTCGCTGTACGCGGTGCTGACCGGTCGGTGGGTGACCGCGGGAGTGCTCGCGGCGCTGTCGGGGCTGACCCGCCCGGTGGGGCTCGCGGTGGTCGCGGCGGTCTGGGCGGCCGGTCTCGCGTCCTTCCGACGGGACCGGGGCGCGGAGGACGCGGGGTCCCCGTTCGGGCGGAGCGGCAGCGCGGCGCCCGAGCCCGGCGCGCGTACCGGCGAACACGCCCCCGGTCCGTCCGCCGACGGCTCTCTCCGGCGCGCACCGGCGCCGGAGGGCGCCCGGCCCGCCGTACGCGCCCTCGGCATGCTCCTCGCGCCGCTGGGCGCCGCGGGCTATGTGCTGTGGGTCGGCCACCGCACCGGCCGCGGCCCGCTCGGCTATCTCGACGTCCAGGCGGGCTGGCGCAACGGCTTCGACGGCGGTTACGCCTTCGCCCGGTTCGTCGCCGACAAGTTCACGTCCTTCCCGTCCGCCCTGGCCGGGCTGGGCCTGGTCGTCGGCGTCGCCGCGCTGATCCGGCTGTACGTCGTCTGCGTACGGCAGCGCCAGCCGCTTCCGCTGCTGGTCTACGGCGGCGCGGTGCTCGTCCTCGCCCTGTGCGCGTCGAGCTACTTCGGCTCGAAGCCGCGCCTGCTGCTGCCCGCCTTCCCGCTGCTGTTCCCGCTCGCCCTGGCGCTGGCCCGGTCGCGGACGCCGAGGGCGGTGCTGGTCGTGGGCGGTGTCGCGGTGGCGTCGGCCGTGTACGGGGCGTGGTGGCTGAACGGTTCCGGTCCTCCGTGAGTTTCCGGTGAACTCATTCATAAGTTCCTTAAAACTGTCTCCCACAATGATCAAAGGAATTGAAGGAACCGACGTTCGAGGATTAGCGAATCCGCAGGAATTAAGTCCCTCCTGAGAGCAATCCCACATCACATGGTCATCACAAACCAGAGGATTCGGTCGGGCGCCGAGCTCACTCGCTGTAACGTCGTTTAGGTGCGTACCGAACGAAACCTCACCCGTCTGGACCGGGTGTTCGCCAGGCTCGACCGTGAGCCGGAACGACCGGCCCACATCGATGTGCCGAGGATGAGCAGGCACCGGATCGCGCTGTTCACGGCGACCCTGGCCTTCTATCTGGCGATCGTGTGGCTCGTGGTGGTCACCTCGTGGCTGGTCCGCCTCGACTGGCAGGTCATGTTCTTCCGGCCGTACCAGCAGTGGCCCGAGATCCACGCGTTCCTGGACTACTACGTCGTCCTCGGCCAGCGCGGCCCGACCGCCGTCATGGTCGCGGCCTGGCTCGGCTGGAGATCCTGGCGGCAGCACACCCTGCGCCCGCTGCTCACCCTGGGCGCCTCGCTGCTGCTGCTGAACATCACCGTCGGCGCCGCCAAGCTCGGCATGGGTCGGCTCGGCCCGCACTACGCGACCACCATCGGCTCCAACGAGATGGGTCTGGGCGGCGATATATTTCCCAGCGGCCACACCGCCAACGCGGTCGTGACCTGGGGAATCCTGGCCTATCTGGCCTCCACTCCACGAGCCCGCCGCTGGCTGTCCGCGGTCTCCGCCGTGGTCTCGCTGGGCGTCGGCCTGACCACCGTCTACCTCGGTACGCACTGGCTGAGCGATGTCGTGCTCGGCTGGGCCGCGGGGCTGCTGATCCTGCTGGCCCTGCCCTGGTGCGAGCCGCTGATCGCCCGCGCCGAGGTCGCCCTCCTCGATCTGCGCGACCGCTGGCGCGAGCGCCGCACCGGCACCCTCCCGGTGCCGGCCGCCCCCGTCGCCGTACCCGTGCCGTTCGCGCCGCGGCCCACGGCCCAGGAGGAGGCCGCGGCGGCCCGCGAGACGGTCGCGGCCGCCCGTGCGACCCGGGCGCCGGTCTACCTGACCCCCGGCCCGCACACGCCGCGCTCCGAGCGCACCCCGGTCACCCCCGCCGGCAGCCGAAGACCCCCGCACACCGAGCGTCTGCCGCGCGGGGCGACCGCCTCCGCGGCCCGGCCGCTGACCGGCGGCTGACCGCGGCGGCCGACCCTCCGAGCAGCGGGACCACCGGTACGCACAACCGGTCCCGCGACCGAAGGCCCCGGTTCCCCTCCTGACGGGAACCGGGGCCTTCGCCGTGTCACGGCCCGTCGCCCGTGGCGCTCAGCCCTTCCAGGCCCGCACCACCCGCCCGTCGCGCACCTCGAAGTTCATCCGCCCGAAGCGGTACTCCATGGTGATGATCGTCCCGGGCGCCAGCGCGCGGACGGTCGACCACCCCCGTTCCCGGGCCAGCCGCTCGGCGTGAGCGGCGTCGAGGCCGACGTATCCGTCCGGATTGTCCTGGGGTTCGTTCACTGACATACGGCCCACGCTAGGCCGCGCGGGACTACCGGGGAAACCCCCCGGAACGCGGATGCGGATCACTCCGGTCACACTTCTGTCACAGGATCACGACGGGTGTTCCGGTCGAACTTGGTCACACGTACGAGCGGTTCCCGCGGCCTTCCGTACGCATTCGAACGTAATTCCCGCGTGTCGTCGCCGCTGCTCGGAAAAACCGGCGGAATGTTCCCGGAGAATCCTCCCCCGAGCCCCTTTCCCCGGCCTTTTCGCTCGGGTTCGCGGGAGCTGACACCTCGTAGGAAATGCACCACTCCGCCACACAACCTCCGCAGGGGCGAGCGATGGGGACACAGACCGTACCGGCGACGGCACCGCCCGCGCCGCGCAGGCGCAGGGGCCGCGTGGTCGTCGACTGGCTCACCACCACCGACCACAAGAAGATCGGTCACCTGTACCTGATCACGTCGTTCGTGTTCTTCCTCGTCGGCGGGGCCATGGCCCTGGTGATGCGGGCCGAGCTCGCCCGGCCCGGACTCCAGATCGTGGACAACGACCAGTTCAACCAGTTGTTCACGATGCACGGCACGATCATGCTGCTGCTCTTCGCGACCCCGTCCTTCGCGGGCTTCGCCAACGAGCTGATGCCGCTCCAGATCGGCTCCCCGGACGTCGCCTTCCCCCGGCTGAACATGTTCTCGTACTGGCTGTTCCTGTTCGGCGGGCTGATCGTGCTCGGTTCCCTGCTCACCCCGGACGGGGCCGCCGCCTTCGGCTGGTTCGCCTACGCGCCCCTCAACAGCGGCCGCTTCTCCCCCGGCATCGGCCCCGACCTGTGGATCATGGGGCTGGCGCTGGCCGGGTTCGGCACGATCCTCGGCGCGGTCAACTTCATCACGACGATCATCTGCATGCGCGCCCCCGGCATGACAATGTTCCGGATGCCGGTCTTCGTCTGGAACACGCTGTTCACGTCGATCCTGATCCTGCTGGCGTTCCCGGTGCTGGCGGCCTCCCTGCTGGTGCTGGAGGCGGACCGGCGGTTCGGCGCCCGGGTCTTCGACGCGGCCAACGGCGGCGCGCTGCTGTGGCAGCACCTGTTCTGGTTCTTCGGGCATCCCGAGGTCTACATCATCGCGCTGCCGTTCTTCGGGATCATCACCGAGATCATCCCGGTCTTCAGCCGCAAGCCGATCTTCGGCTATCTCACCCTGGTCGGCGCGACCATGACGATCACCGGTCTGTCGATCGTCGTCTGGGCGCACCACATGTTCGTCACGGGCGCGGTGCTGCTGCCGTTCTTCTCCTTCATGAGCTTCCTGATCGCCGTCCCGACCGGCGTGAAGTTCTTCAACTGGACCGGGACCATGCTCAAGGGCTCCCTGTCGTTCGAGACGCCGATGCTGTGGGCGACGGGCTTCCTGGTGACGTTCCTGTTCGGCGGGCTGACCGGGGTGATCCTGGCCTCGCCGCCGATGGACTTCCACGTCAGCGACTCGTACTTCGTCGTCGCGCACTTCCACTACGTCGTCTTCGGCACGGTCGTCTTCGCGGTGTTCGCCGGGTTCGCCTTCTGGTGGCCGAAGTTCACCGGGAAGATGCTGGACGAGCGGCTCGGGAAGATGCACTTCTGGACGCTGTTCGTCGGCTTCCACCTGACGTTCCTGGTGCAGCACTGGCTGGGCGCCGAGGGCATGCCCCGCCGGTACGCCGACTACCTCGCCGCCGACGGGTTCACCGCCCTGAACACCGTCTCCTCGATCGGCGCCTTCCTGCTCGGCCTGTCCACGCTGCCGTTCCTCTACAACGTCTGGAAGACCACCAAGTACGGCGCGAAGGTCGAGGTCGACGACCCCTGGGGCTACGGCCGCTCCCTGGAGTGGGCGACCTCCTGCCCGCCGCCGCGGCACAACTTCACGACCCTGCCGAAGATCCGCTCGGAGTCCCCGGCGTTCGACCTCCACCACCCCGAGTACGCGGCCCTGGAGGCGGCCGATCAGGGCGTGTAGGCGAGCTGGGGGACGTCGAAGCAGGTGCGGTCCATGTCCCCCTGGGTGATCCAGCCCCTGCCGTCCCGCCAGCGGGCGACGGACAGACACGTCCGCCGGGTCTTCGGCGGTGCGGCGAGCCGTTCGAAGCGGACCGGGATCAGCAGGCCGCCGGCGTCGAAGCCCTCGCTGCGGTCCATGAAGGCGTCGACGCACGCGCGCGTGATGCCGCTCGCCGCGCACGACCTCGCGGCCTCGGTGAACCACTCGGCCGCCGCCCAGCCCTCCAGCTGCCACTGGGAGTGCGTCGGCAGGCCCTTCGTCGCCTCCCGGAACTCCCGTACGGCCGGGTCGGAGGTGTCGTCGAAGTTCCGGCTGGACCCGGTCACCCACAGGGCGTTGCGGCAGGCCGGGGAGTTCTTGTAGTCCTCGGGAACGGTGGACGTCCAGTTCTGCACATTGGTGACCTTGGCGGTGACCCGGGCCCCGACCTGGTCCATCGCCTCGCACAGCTGCGCGTTGCCATGGGTGTCGAGGGCGTCGAGGACGAGGTCGGCGCCCCGCGCCTTCAGGTCGGCGGCCGCAGCGCGGAAGTTGGGCAGCGCGAAGTCGACCTGTTCGCTCACCACCCGGTAGCCCTCGGCCTTCAGCCCCCGCTCGACGAGCCGGGCGTAGGACGCGGACGCCGGCTGGTTGTAGGAGACGACGGCGGCGGTACGGGCGCCGTGCTCGCGCTTGAAGTAGCGGTAGACCTCGGTTCCGCCGTACAGCTCGCCGTCCCAGCCCGGGGTGCCGTCGCGGGGCGCGAGACTGCCGTAGATGCCGTAGAGGTGCGGCCAGGTGTCGTAGGCGGGGCCGATGGGCTGTCCGCCGATGTCGGGCACGCGCGCGTGGGAGACCCGGGGGGCGCCCGCGTAGTCGAGGGAGGTGGTGGCGACGAGGGCGACGACCTTGTCCTCGTCGAGCAGCCGGTGCACACAGGTGTTGTTGCCGACGCCGCTGCCGCCGTCGTCGCAGAGCCGCACCTCGACGCGGTGGCCCGCGATGCCGCCGCGCGCGTCGAGCGTGTCGAAGTAGGCCACGGCCCCGTCGCGCGGCCCGGTGAAGGCGGCGCCGCCGACGGGGCTGGTCGTGCTGGTGATCACGCCGACGCGGATCGGGGCGGCGGCCCGCGGGGTCGTGGTGGCGTGCTCGAAGTCGCTCTCCGGGAGCCGGCTGCCGCAGGCCGCGCTCAGCAGAAGCAGCAGCGTGGCGGCAGCGCCCTCAGCAGCCCGGGACCGCCGACGCCGACGCATCACCGCTCAGTCCGACCAGGGCGCACAGGGTGGTGACGGAGACCTTCCAGGTGCCGTCCTGGTGAACGGCCTTCCCGGTGGCGTTCGGCAGCGCGGTCGCGCCGTTCAGGGTGAGGGTGTACGTCACGGTCGCCTCGGTCGGGGAGGTGAACTCGACCTTCTGGACCTCGGCGGCCACCTGTCCGCCGCGCTGGTCCCCGGCGAAGGCCCGGAGCATGGGGCCCATCGTCCGGCCGTTCTCCAGCAGGGCCTGCTTGTCGGCGGTGGAGGTGGCCGGGTCGAAGAACTTCTGCCAGTTCCGCCGGACCTGCTGCTCGGCCGCCGCCGCGTCGCCGGGCGCGGTGGCCGCCCCGCCCACGGTCGCGGTGGCCGTGACGGTCGCCTTGCCGCCCCCGCCCCCGTCGTCGCCGCATGCCGCGAGGGCCGGGGCCAGCACGAGGACTGCCGCCGCCGCCAGTGCCGTGCCCCGCGTCCGTCCGAGGTCGCTCCCGAGAAGCATCACGCTCACCACCGGGTGTCGGTCCGGGCGTGCGCGCCCGGTCCTTTCAGGGTCAGCTTGCAGAAGGCATAGTGCAAGCCATCGGCGGACTGCGGCGGGAGCGTGGGATGCGGACAGGACGACTGCGGACCGTGCCCCCCGTCCTGTGGGCCGGCTGGGTCGCGCTGGCCGCCGGCGCGGTGCTGTGCGTCGCGGGCTGGTACGGCGTCTCCGGCGAGCGCTTCACCGCACGGCAGCTCCCCTATCTCGCCTCCTGCACGGTGCCGGGCGCGGCGCTGATCGTCGCCGGGGCCGTCCTGCTGGCGTCCGGCCGGGCGCCCGCCGCCGGCGCGCGCGTGGAGGAGCTCTACGGCCTCCTGGTCGCCGCCGGCGAGGAGCCCGGGGCGCCGGAGGAGGCGGTGTCCGCGCCCGTAGCGGTCAGCGGTGAGCTGCGGATGGTGCCCGGGGGCACGCTGTGGCACCGGGCGGACTGTCCGCTGGTCGCCGGGAAGCCGGAGGCGGTGCCGGTGGACGGCAGGCTGCTGGCCGGCGGCGACCTCGACCCGTGCCCGATCTGCGAACCGGACGCGGCGGACTCCTGATGTCGTCGCTGACCTACGACCTCACGCTCGCCGGCCTCGCGGTCGGCAGCGCGGCCGCCCTCACGGGCATCGGTCTGATCGTCACCCACCGGGCGACCGGGGTCCTCAACTTCGCGCACGGGGCGATCGCGATGGTCTGCGCCTACGCGCTGCGGCAGTGCGTCGTGGAGTGGGGGTGGCCGCTGTGGCTGGGGGCCGTGGCGACCCTGGTGTTCCTCGCGCCCGCGATCGGGGTGCTGCTGGAACGGTTCGTCTTCCGTCCGCTCGCCGTCCTGGGCAACGACCCGGCGCGCACCCTGGTGGCGTCGATCGGTGTGTTCGTGCTGCTGGTGGGCGGGGCGGCGCTGGTGTGGGGGCCGGGGGCGCGCGACGACGCGCCCGAGCTGGTCCCGGCGGATCCCTGGGGGCAGCTCGCCGTGGTGCTGGTGCTGGCGGCCGGGGTCGGCGCGGTGATCCGGTGGACGCGCTTCGGGCGGGAGCTGCGGGCGGTGGTCGACGACCGGGAGCTGGCCGTGCTCGGCGGGGTCGACGCGGACCGGGTGGCGGCCGCGGGCTGGGCGTTCGGCGCCTTCACGGCCGGGGTGACGGGCGTGCTGCTGGCGCCGTACGTACGGCTCGACCCGTACGGACTGCCGCTGCTGGTGATGGAGGTGCTCGCGGTCGCGGTGGCGGCCCGGATGCGCAGTCTGCCGGTCGCGGTGGCGGTGGCGCTGGGCATCGGGATCGCGCAGAGCCAGCTGACCCGGCTGCACCCGTCGGGCTGGGCGGCGCCGCTGGTGCAGGCGGTCGGCGCGAACCTGTTCGTGGTCGCCCTCCTCGTCGCCGCGCTCGTCCTGCCGGGTGGGGGCGCGCGGGACGCGCCGCCGGCCCCGGTGGGCACCCGGGTGCGGACCCCGCCGGGAGCGTGGGCGGTGGCCGCGGTGCTGTTCCTGCTGCCGCTCGGCTTCGCGGGGTCCGATCTGCACACCGCGGTCCAGGTGCCGGCCCTCGCGGTGATCCTGCTGTCGCTGGTGGTGGTCACCGGCCGCGGCGGCCAGCTCTCCCTCGGGCAGGCGGCGTACGCGGGGCTGGGCGCCCTGTTCACCGCGCTGCTGGCCGCGGGCCGCTTCCCCGGGCTCCCCCGCCTTCCCGAGCCGGCGGCCCTGGCCGTGGCGGTCCTCCTGGTGGCCCCGCTCGGCCTGCTCACCGGCCGGCCCGCGATCCGCCGCCACGGTCTCGCCCTGGCCCTCACGACCTTCGCGGTCGGCGTCGGCGTGAGCCGTTTCGTCTTCGCCCAGCCGTACGCCACCGCGGACCTGACCCTGGACCGCCCCGCGGGATTCGACGGGGACCGCGCCTACTACGTCCTGGAACTGGCCCTGCTCGCCCTCGCCCTGCTGGCCACGTGGGCGCTGCGGGCGGGCCGCACCGGGCGGGCCCTGGCGGCGATGCGGGACCACGAGCCGGGTGCCTCGGCGGCGGGCGTGCGCGTGCCGTCCCTGAAACTGCTCGCCTTCGTCGCGGGGGCGGCACTGGCCGCGCTCGGCGGGGCCCTGCTCGGCATGGGCCTGCGCGCCTTCGACGCCACTGCCTACGACCCCGTCCGCGGCCTGCTCTGGTTCGCGGCCGTGGTGGTCCTGGGCGCCGACAACACCCTGGGCGCGCTCGCGGCGGCGGCCCTGCTGGTGGGTCTGGACGCGGGCGCGCGTGGTGGGGTGGCGGCGGCTCTGATCGGCGTCCTCGCGGCCCTGACGGGACGCTTCCCGGACGGGCCGTACGAGGCGCTGCGGGCGGCGTGGGCGCGTGCACGTGCCGGTCGGAGGCCGGTGCTGACCCCTCTGGGGGCGCGGGTACGAGACCGACTCGCGCCGCATCCCGTCCACGCACCGACCTCGCCGCCCACCGCCCCGCGCCCCACCCCGGCGGCCCCGGCGGCCACAGAACCGCACTCGACCCCAGCACCGGCCCCACCGGCCAGCGCCCCGTCCCGGGCCCGTGGGACCGCTCGCGCGGCGGGCCCGCCGCTCCTCACCGCGCGTGGTCTGGAGGCCCGCTACGGCGGGTTCACCGCTCTCGGCGGGGTCGGGCTGGAGGTTCCCGGCGGGCGGGTCACCGCCGTCGTCGGGCCCAACGGCGCCGGGAAGAGCACGCTGTTCCACTGTCTGGCCGGCACCCTGCGGCCGGTCCGCGGGCAGGTGCGGTTCGCCGGGCGGGACATCACCCGGCTGCCCGCGCACTCCCGGACCCGGCTCGGTGTCGCGCGGACCTTCCAGCAGCTCGCCGTGTTCCCGTCGCTGACGGTGGCGGAGAACGTGCGGGTGGGCGCCGAGCAGGGGCGGCTCGGCGGGCCGGAGGCGGTGGAGCGGGCGCTGGCGCTGTTCGGGCTGGACGGGCCGGTCCGCGCCCGGCCCGCCGCGGGGCTGCCCACCGGCACGCTGCGCCGGGTCGAGCTGGCCCGGGCGTACGCGGGAGGCCCGCGCGTGCTGCTGCTGGACGAGCCGGCCGCCGGGCTGGACACGGCCGAGGTGAGCGCGCTGGCCGTGATCCTGCGCGCCCTGGCCGCCGAGGGCACCGCCCTGCTCGTCGTCGAGCACGACCTCGATCTGGTCGCCGGGCTCGCGGACGTCGTGCACGTCATGGCGGCCGGCCGGATCGTCGCCACGGGCCCGCCCGACCGTGTCCTGGACTCCCTGGAAGGGGCGGCCTGGTGATCGCGCTGCGGCACGCGCGCGTGCGGTACGGCCCGCTGGAGGCCCTGCACGGCGTCACCCTCACCGCCCCCGCCCCGGGCCTCACCGTCCTGCTGGGCCGCAACGGCTCGGGCCGTACGACGGTGCTGCGGGCGCTGGCCGGGGTCGTACCGCTGGTGGGCGGGGCCGTGGTGTGGGACGGGACGGACGTGACCCGGATGCCCGCGTTCGAGCGGGCGCGGCGGGGGCTGTGCCTGGTGCCGGAGCGGCGGGCGGTGTTCGGCTCGCTGACGGTCCGGGAGAACCTGGAGCTGACCGGGGCCGACCCCGCGCTCTACCCGCCGCTGGTGCCGCTGCTCGCCCGCCGCGCCGGGACCCTGTCGGGGGGTGAGCAGCGGATGGTGGCCCTGTGCCGCGCCCTGTCGGCGCACGCGCGCGTGGTCCTCGTCGACGAGCCGGCCCAGGGGATGTCCCCGGCGGTCGCCGCCCGGACGTACGCCCTGCTCGCCTCGCTCGACGCGTGCGTGGTGCTCGCCGAGCAGCGGCTGCCGCCCGCGCTGCGCGGCCGGCGGGTCTTCGTGTACGAACTGCGGCGCGGGGCCGTGGTGTTCGCCGGGGAGGCGGGCGCAGGGGCTCGGCGCGCCCGCTGACACGGCGGCCCCGCCCGGTGGGTGGTCCGGACGGGGCCGTGGGTCCGGCGGGGCCGGAGCGTTCCGCTCAGTACGCGAGGCGCTGGCCCGGCAGGATCAGGTCCGGGTCGTTGCCTATGACGGTCCTGTTGGCGGCGTAGAGCCGCTGCCAGGTGGTGTTGTGCGCGGCGGCGATGGTGCTGAGGGTGTCGCCGACCCGGACCGTGTAGTCGCCGCGGCTGCTGCCGCGCGAGGTGCCGGTCGTGGTGCGCTCGGGCGCCTGGGACGAACTGCTCCGCGACGAGCCGGACTTCGTCGTGTTCGTCGGCGTGCTGGACCGGTTCGACGTGCCGGAGCTCGACTTGCTCGAACTGGACTTGCTCGAACTGGACTTGCTGGAGCTCGACTTGGTGCTGGAGGAGCCGGAGGTCGACGGGGCGCCGCCGGTGGCTCCGGCGCGGGCCGAGCAGACCGGCCAGGCGCCCCAGCCCTGGGACTTCTGGACCTTGGTGGCGACGGCGATCTGCTGCTCCCGGCTGGCCCCGTCGGCGGTGGCCGCGTAGGCCGAGCCGCCGTAGGCGCGCCAGGTGGAGGCGGAGAACTGGAGTCCGCCGTAGTAGCCGTTGCCGGTGTTGATGTGCCAGTTGCCGCCGCTCTCGCACTGGGCGATGCGGTCCCACACCCCGCTGTCCGCCGCCGCGGCGTTGCCGGTCGCGGCCAGCAGTCCCAGGGGGGCGAGCAGTGCCGCCCCGGCGAGGACCGCCGTCTTGCGCGTCTTGCGGGTGTAGTGATCGGCACACTCGGACATGAAGTTCCCTCTCTGCAAACCCGGGTCTCCCCCGGGCGGGGCGCTTTCCACGTGTCGACGTGGGGGTCACGCTCCGCCCCGTCCGCCGGCGGTGTCGCTGCGCCTCTGGTCCTGCTTGGCGCGGCCGGTGGACGTACCCGAGCGGTGCTCGCTGCACACGGCGGAGCAATCTAGGGAGCCTGACGAGCCGTTATCAACCAGATCCCTGTTCCCGCAGGCCAGTTGAGGGTTACCGTAAGTAGCAGTCAATTTCGGCCACCCACTACATCCCTTGATTTCGGGTTTTGTCGGACAGCTGTCGAGGCGCGCTGTGAGTCAGTTCACGGGATCAACCCCCGTGACCATCCCGTTACTTGACAAGGAGTGTCGGATTCCCCACGGAACGTGACCATCCGTGTTCGGCGTTCTGAACGACTCAGTCGGCCAGCGTGACCCCCACCACAGCTCCCCCGTTGTCATCTCATGAGCCGGGAACCCACCCGGCCCACCGACGCACCGCCTTCCGAGGGAGTCACCCGTGCCGCGCATGCTCGATGTCAGCGACGAGGTACGCGCCGAGATCGGCGACGAAGAAGCCGACCGGCTGCTCGCCGGAGACAACGCCCCGGGCAGTTACGACTGCACCTCCTGCCGCACCCCGGGCGACTCCGCGCACGAGCGCACCAGCACCGTCCTGTTCATCGGGGACGAGACCGCCGTCCTCGCCTTCGCCCACGCGACCTGTCTGCCCTCGCAGGTCGTCCAGGTCACCGAGGAGCAGCTCCAGGGCGCCGTCCGCTCCATCAGCGGCGACAGCGTCGACCTGGACCCGCAGAAGGTCGTCCCCGAGCAGGCCGTGCTCGGCGTGACCAGCGGGCTCGTCCTGCTCGCCGGGGAGCTGCACCCCGCGCTGGTCGTCGAGCCCACCGCGCCCATCGTGCGCCCGGGCACCACCGGCGCCGGCGACGACTTCCTGCCGCTCCTGATCGAGCAGGGCTTCATGCCGCTGTCCGAGCTGTCCGAGGTGCCGCCGGTGCAGCACGGCTGGTCGGTGCTGCTGGCGATGGGTCAGCTGCACGCCGTGCTCCAGCCGTCGGCGCACGGCGGTCAGCCGGTCGCCTGGTGGCAGGCGCACCAGCCGCTCCAGGTGACGGAGGGATGGCGGGCCGCCGCCAACAAGCACCAGCAGGTGCTGATGTTCGCGGCGCCGGTGGGGTCGATCGGGCGGCAGCCGCGGGAGGACCTGCTGCGGGACGCGCTGGACAAGGCCGCGGCGAACGGGAAGCTGGTGGGGGCGGCGATGCCGTTGGCCGGGACCTGAGCCGCAGATGGGTACGGCCCCGCGCCCCTGACGGTTACCGCATCTCTTTAGGTCACGGGTCGTTTGCACTTACGTGCACAGCTACGAGGTTCCCCGCCGCCCCGTGTATCCGTCGGTCCCCTCCGCGCGACCGGCCCAGGACTCCCAGGGCGGCCCGTCGGCCACGCCGATCTACGACGCGCTCTACGCCGAGTACGTCAAGACGTTCCGCTCGCTGCCGGGTGACCGCAGCGGCGAGGACGATCTGGGGTTCACCGCCTTCGGGAACATCCCGCACAGTACGGAGGCGCCGACGGCGTACCGTCCCGGCTCGTTCAGCCACTCCTACAGTGCCTACAGCGCGGGCGCGCAGAGCGCCCGGCAGCAGTCGCAGTGGCAGCGGGTCGGGCAGATCGGCCAGCAGCCGGAGCGGCAGCACACGGCGATGGTGCCCGTGCCGGTGGCGCTTCCGCCGATGTCCCGGCGGGGCTTCTGAGTGAGGGGGTTCGTGACCGTGTCACGAACCCCCTCACTCCTGCCTCCTACTTCTTCTTGCTGCGCTTCTCGCGCACCCGCACCGAGATATGGATCGGGGTGCCCTCGAAGCCGAACTCCTCGCGCAGCCGGCGCTCGATGAAGCGGCGGTAGCCCGCCTCGATGAAGCCCGAGGCGAAGAGGACGAACCGCGGCGGCTTGGTGCCCGCCTGGGTGCCGAAGAGGATGCGCGGCTGCTTGCCGCCCCGGATCGGGTGGGGGTGGGCGGCGACCAGCTCGCCGAGGAAGGCGTTGAGGCGGCCCGTGGGGACACGGGTCTCCCAGCCGGCCAGGGCGGTCTCGATCGCCGGGACCAGCTTCTCCATGTGCCGTCCGGTGCGCGCCGAGACATTGACCCGGGGCGCCCAGGCGACCTGGCCGAACTCGGTCTCGATCTCCCGCTCCAGGTAGTAGCGGCGCTCCTCGTCGAGGGTGTCCCACTTGTTGTAGGCGATGACCATCGCGCGGCCGGCCTCGACGGCCATCGTCACGATCCGCTGGTCCTGGACCGAGATGGACTCGGAGGCGTCGATCAGGATGACCGCCACCTCCGCCTTCTCGACCGCGGCGGCGGTGCGCAGGGAGGCGTAGTAGTCGGCGCCCTGCTGGAGGTGGACCCGCTTGCGGATACCGGCGGTGTCGACGAACTTCCAGGTCACGCCGCCGAGGTCGATCAGCTCGTCGACCGGGTCACGGGTGGTGCCGGCGACCTCGTTGACGACGACGCGCTCCTCGCCCGCCACCTTGTTCAGCAGCGAGGACTTGCCGACGTTCGGGCGGCCGATGAGGGCGATCCGGCGGGGGCCGCCGATCCCGGCGCCGCCGAAGAGCTGCTCGGGGGCGTCCGGCAGCACGTCCAGGACGGCGTCCAGCATGTCGCCGGTGCCGCGGCCGTGCAGCGCGGAGACGGGGTGCGGCTCGCCGAGGCCCAGGGACCACAGATACGCGGCATCCGCCTCCCCGCTCGGCCCGTCGACCTTGTTGGCGCACAGCACGACGGGCTTTCCGGCCTTGCGCAGCAGCCGTACGACGGCCTCGTCGGTGTCGGTGGCGCCGACCTTGGCGTCCACCACGAAGACGACCGCGTCGGCGGCCTCGATCGCGTACTCGGCCTGGGCGGCCACGGAGGCGTCGATGCCGAGGACGTCCTGCTCCCAGCCGCCGGTGTCGACGACCTTGAAGCGGCGGCCCGCCCACTCGGCCTCGTAGGTCACGCGGTCCCGGGTGACACCGGGCTTGTCCTCGACGACGGCCTCGCGGCGCCCGATGATCCGGTTGACGAGGGTCGACTTGCCGACGTTCGGCCGGCCGACGACCGCGAGCACCGGGAGCGGGCCGTGTCCGGCCTCCTCGATGGCGCCCTCGACGTCCTCGACGTCGAAGCCCTCCTCCGCGGCGAGCTCCATGAACTCCGCGTACTCGGCGTCGCCGAGCGCCCCGTGATCGTGCGCGACGCCGTCCGGGCCGCCGGGCTGGATGTGGTCGTTCATGAAGTGCGTACCTCGTCGTTCCATCGTGGTGGTCGGTGGACCACGCCGTGTGTTCCGGTGTGATCCACTACTCAGTGTCGCCCGGCACCCGGTCGGGCGCCCGGCGTTTTATGCGCCCGTGGGCGGGCGGCCGGTGAGCCGCCGTGCGTGGTCCAGGTGGGCGGCCAGGTTCTTCTGGATGCGCTCGGTCGCCTCGTCCAGCGCCTTGCGGGTCCGCCGTCCGCTGCCGTCGCCCGCCTCGAAGGGGTCGCCGAAGACCACGTCGACACGGGAGCGCAGCGGGGGCAGCCCCTTGATCAACCGTCCGCGCCGCTCGGAACTTCCCAGCACCGCGACGGGCACGATCGGCGCCCCGCTGCGTACGGCGAAGTAGGCGAGACCGGCGCGCAGGGAGGCGAAGTCGCCCTCGCCCCGGGTGCCCTCGGGGAAGATGCCGAGGACCCCGCCGTTCTCCAGGACGCCGAGGGCGCGGGCGATCGCCGTGCGGTCGGTGCTCGCCCGGTCGACCGCGATCTGGCCGGTGTGGACCATGAAGCTGCCGACCGGGCCGACGAAGGCCTCTTTCTTCACGAGGAAGTGCGAGGCCCGGGGCGCCACGCCGATGACCATCGGGCCGTCGAGGTTGTGGGAGTGGTTGGGCGCGAAGATCACGGGACCGCTGACGGGCACCTTCCAGGCACCCAGCACGCGCGGCCGCCACAGGCCGTACATCAGGCCGACGCCGATGCGTCGGCCGATCTCGGCGCCCCGCTCCGAGGGCAGCTGGATCGGCTCGCTCACTTTCCGGCCCGCTTCTCCTCGACGAGGGTGACGACACACTCGATGACCTGGGCGAGGGTCAGCGCGGTGGTGTCCACCTCGACGGCGTCGTCCGCCTTGGCGAGCGGGGAGGTCTTGCGGGAGGAGTCGGCCGCGTCCCGCTTGATCAGCGCCTCGCGGGTGCTGGCCACGTCGGCGCCCTTGAGCTCTCCGCTGCGGCGGGCGGCCCGCGCCTCCGCCGAGGCGGTGAGGAAGATCTTCAGGTCGGCGTCGGGCAGCACGGTCGTGCCGATGTCCCGGCCCTCGACGACGATCCCGCGCTCGGCGTCGGCGGCCAGCGACCGCTGGAGCTCGGTGATCCGGGCCCGCACCTCGGGCACCGCGCTGACCGCGCTGACCCGGGAGGTGACCTCCTGGGTGCGGATCGGGCCGGCGACGTCCACGCCGTCGACGGTGATCGTCGGGTCGGCCGGGTCGGTGCCGGAGACGATCTCCGCCTTGCCCGCGACGGCGGCGATGGCCGTGGGGTCCTCGATGTCGATCCCGTTGGTCACCATCCACCAGGTGATCGCCCGGTACTGGGCGCCGGTGTCCAGGTAGCTCAGCCCGAGCTGGGCGGCGACGGCCTTGGACGTGCTCGACTTGCCCGTGCCGGAGGGACCGTCGATGGCGACAATCACGGGCTGGGCGGCGCCGTTTTCCACGGGGGGACACCTTCCTGGTGCGAGGCGGTGGGTGTGCGGGGCGCGACCGCGCCCCGCACAAGGTTACCGGGCACGGCTCACCCTTCCGGCCGAGGCCGCCGCGGGGTCCGTGCCGCCTACTGCCGGATCGCCCAGCCCCGCTCCTTCAGCGCCGCCGCGAGAACGGCCGCCGACTTCGGTTCGACCATGAGCTGCACCAGGCCCGCCTGCTGTCCGGTCGCGTGTTCGATCCGTACGTCCTCGATGTTGACGCCCGCCCGCCCGGCGTCCGCGAAGATCCGGGCCAGCTGTCCCGGCTGGTCGTCGATGAGCACCGCGACGACCTCGTACACGCGCGGGGCCGCGCCGTGCTTGCCGGGGACGCGGACCTGTCCGGCGTTGCCGCGGCGCAGGACGTCCTCGATGCCGTCGACGCCGTCGCGGCGCTTGGCCTCGTCGGAGGACTGGAGCGCGCGCAGGGCCCGCACGGTCTCCTCCAGGTCGGCGGAGACGTCGGTGAGCAGGTCGGCGACCGGCCCCGGGTTCGCGGAGAGGATGTCGATCCACATCCGGGGGTCGGAGGCGGCGATCCGGGTGACGTCCCGGATGCCCTGCCCGCACAGCCGCACGGCGGCCTCCTCGGCGTTCTCCAGCCGGGCGGCGACCAGGCTGGAGACCAGGTGGGGCATGTGGGAGACGAGGGCGACGGCGCGGTCGTGCGCGTCGGCGTCCATCACCACGGGGACGGCCCGGCAGTGCGAGACGAGTTCCAGGGCGAGGTTGAGGACCTCGGTGTCGGTGTCCCGGGTCGGGGTCAGCACCCAGGGCCGGCCCTCGAAGAGGTCACCGGTGGCGGCGAGCGGGCCGGACTTCTCACGGCCGGACATGGGGTGGCTGCCGATGTAGGCCGACAGGTCCAGTCCGAGGGCCTCCAGCTCGCGGCGCGGGCCGCCCTTGACGCTGGCCACGTCCAGGTAGCCGCGGGCCACACCGCGGCGCATCGCGTCGGCGAGCACGGCGGCCACATGGGCGGGCGGGGCGGCGACCACGGCGAGGTCGACGGGCCCGTCGGGCGCCTCGTCGGTGCCGGCGCCGAGCGCGGCGGCGGTGCGGGCCTGTCCGGGGTCGTGGTCCTCCAGGTGGACGACGACGCCCCGCTGGGCGAGGGCGAGGGCCGCGGAGGTGCCGATCAGCCCGGTTCCGATGACGAGCGCGGTCCTCACTGGGCGATGTCCTTGCGCAGGGCGGCGGCGGCGCCGAGGTAGACATGGCTGATCTCGGCGCGCGGCCGGTCGGACTCGACATGCGCGAGGAGCCGTACGACCCGCGGCATGGCGCCCTCGACGGCGAGCTCCTGGGCGCAGATCAGCGGTACGTCGACGATGCCCAGCTTGCGGGCGGCGGCGGCCGGGAAGTCGCTGTGCAGATCGGGTGTGGCCGTGAACCAGATGCTGATCAGGTCGTCCGTGCTGAGGGAGTTCCGTTCCAGGACGGCGGTGAGCAGGGCCCCGACCTGCTCGTCCATGTGTCCGGCCTCGTCGCGTTCCAGTTGGACGGCTCCCCGGACCGCTCGTACCGCCACGGCGCTGCTCCTTGCTGATGTACGGCTGGTGAGGCGTCCCAGCCTAGTCAGCCCGCGCCGGGCCGGGTGCGCTCCGCCCGCCCCCTGAGACGCGGCGCGTCCTGTTGCGGGGCGGCACCGGTACGCGCTTGGCTGGCACCTGTACGTGCTTCCGCACCCCCGGAGTGACGACATGACCCTCTCCCCCTCCCGGCGCACGGTGCTCGTCGTGACGGGCGGCGCGGCAGCCGCCCTGGCCACGGGCTGCGGCAACGGCGGCGACGGTACGTCGTCGGACGCGGCCGACTCGACGAAGTCCGGGGCCGCCGGTGGCGCGCTGGCGCAGACCACCGACATCCCCGAGGGCGGCGGCAAGATCTTCACGGCCGAGAAGGTCGTCGTCACCCAGCCCACGAAGGGCGACTTCAAGGCCTTCTCGGCGGTCTGCACCCACCAGGGCTGCACGGTCGGCTCCGTCGCGAACGGCACGATCAACTGCCCGTGTCACAAGAGCGAGTTCCGCATCGCCGACGGTTCGGTGGCGGCCGGTCCGGCGACGGAGCCGCTGCCCGAGAAGCAGATCACGGTGCAGGGCGACTCCATCACGCTGACCTGATCACCCGCCGCCCCGATCACAGGTCCCACAGCGCGCCGAGCGTCACCAGCTCCCCCTGGTACTCGATCCGGTCCGCCCAGGGCGTGGGCCAGGCGTCCGCGCCGGCGTACGCGCCCGCGAAGGCGCCCGTCAGACAGGCGATGGAGTCGGAGTCGCCGGAGGAGCAGGCGGCCCGGCGCAGCGCGGTGACCGGCTCGTCGGGGAAGAGCAGGAAGCACAGCAGCCCGGTGGCCATGGCCTCCTCGGCGATCCAGCCCGCCCCCGTGGCCAGGCACGGGTCGGCCTCGGGCGCCGGGTCGCGCAGGGCCTCGGCCAGCCGGTCCAGGACGCCCAGGCACTCGTCCCAGCCGCGCGCCATGAAGTGCTCGGCGGACGGGTCCTGGCTGCGGGTCCACAGATCGCCGAGCCAGCGCTGGTGGTAGCGGGTGCGGTTCGCGACGGCGTACGCGCGCAGCTGTCCGACCAGGCCGGCCGGCGGGGCGCCCTGGGCGAGGAGGCGTACGGCGTGGGCGGTGAGGTCGGACGCGGCGAGCGCGGTGGGGTGTCCGTGGGTGAGCGCCGACTGGAACTGGGCGGCCCCCGCGCGCTGCTCCTCGCTGAGGCCGGGGGCGAGGCCGACGGGGGCCACGCGCATGTTGGCGCCACAGCCCTTGGAGCCGATCTGGCTGGCGTCCTGCCACAGCCGCCTCTCGTCCTTGAGCAGCTCGCAGGCGGTCAGGCAGGTGCGGCCGGGGGCGCGGTTGTTCTCGGGTGACTGGTACCAGTCGACGAACTCCTCGCGCAGGGGCCGCTCCAGCCGGGTGGGCACCAGCAGTCCGCGGTCCATCGCGGTGCGCAGGGCGCGGGCCACGGCGAGGGTCATCTGGGTGTCGTCGGAGACGAAGGCCCGCCCGGGCAGTTCCATCCCCCGCCAGGGCCCGCACTTGGCGAGGATCGACGGGACGTCGTTGAACTCGGTGGGGAAGCCGAGGGCGTCCCCGAGGGCGAGGCCCAGCAGGGCGCCGGTGGCGGCGCGCTTCCTCACGGTGGTCGTGGTCATGCGGAACGTCCTTCCCGGGGCGGTCGCAGCAGGGGCGGGTGGAGCGCGGTGGCGGTGCCCGCGCGGTAGAGGGCGGCCGGTTTGCCCCGGCCGCCGGTGAGCCGCGCGGCGCCGGGCACCGGTTCGACGAACCCCGGTGTGGCCAGCACCTTGCGGCGGAAGTTGGGACGGTCGAGCCCCGTCCCCCAGACCGTCTCGTAGACCTGCTGGAGCTCGCCGAGGGTGAACTCGGGCGGGCAGAAGGAGGTCGCGAGGCAGGTGTACTCGAGCTTGGCGCCGACCCGGTCGTGGGCGTCGGCGAGGATCCGGTCGTGGTCGAAGGCGAGCGGCCCGGTGTCGTCGTACGGCAGCCAGCGGGCCTCGGCCGCGTCGCCGCCGCCGTGCGGTTCGGGGGCGTCGGGCAGCAGCGCGGCGAAGGCGACGGACACGACCCGCATCCGGGGGTCGCGGCCGGGTTCGCTGTAGGTGCGCAGCTGCTCCAGGTGCAGTCCGGAGGCCGCGGAGACGTCGTCCAGGCCGGTCTCCTCGGCCAGTTCGCGCCGGGCGGCCGTCTCGGCGGACTCGTCCGGCCGTACGAACCCGCCCGGCAGCGCCCACTTCCCGGCGTACGGCTCCTGTCCGCGCTCGACGAGCAGCACGTGCAGGGCGCCCTCGCGGAGGGTGAGGACGGCGAGGTCGACGGTGACGGCGAAGGGTTCGTGCGCGTATTTGTCGTAGCCCTGCACCCTCGCCGCCCCCTTCGCGGTCGCCTTTACGGTCAGTGTGACTAATAGTCATGACGACTATAAAGAATGAGCCGCCGGGCCACAACCCCTCAGCGCCGCTCTGACCGCCTTCCGCACAAACGGAAGCGGCCGGTACCGGAGAACCCGGTACCGGCCGCCACACAGCCGTGCAGAGCGCCTCTAGAGGTCGACCTCGTTCAGCAGCATGCCGACCTCGGTGTTGGACAGCCGTCGCAGCCAGCCCGACTTCTGGTCGCCCAGGGTGATCGGCCCGAAGGAGGTGCGCACCAGCTTCTCGACCGGGAAGCCCGCCTCGGCCAGCATCCGGCGCACGATGTGCTTGCGGCCCTCGTGCAGGGTGACCTCGACGAGGTAGTTCTTGCCGGTCTGCTCGACGACCCGGAAGTGGTCCGCGCGCGCGTACCCGTCCTCCAGCTGGATGCCGTCCTTGAGCTTCTTGCCCAGGTCGCGCGGGATCGGGCCCACGATGGCGGCGAGGTAGGTCTTCTTCACGCCGTACTTCGGGTGGGTCAGCCGGTGCGCCAGCTCACCGTGGTTGGTGAGCAGGATGACGCCCTCGGTCTCGGTGTCGAGCCGGCCGACGTGGAAGAGCCGCGTCTCGCGGTTGGTGACGTAGTCCCCGAGGCACTGCCGCCCCTCCGGGTCCTCCATCGTGGAGACGACACCGGCGGGCTTGTTCAACGAGAAGAACTGGTACGACTGCGTCGCGACCGTCAGGCCGTCGACCTTGACCTCGTCCTTCTCCGGGTCGACCCGCTTGCCCTGCTCGAGCACGACCTCGCCGTTGACCTCGACCCGCGCCTGCTCGATCAGCTCCTCGCAGGCCCGGCGGGAGCCGTAGCCCGCGCGCGCGAGGACCTTCTGGAGCCGCTCGCCCTCCTGCTCGGCGCCCGGGAAGGTCTTGGGCGGCTTGATGTCCTGCTTGCCCGCGTACCGGTCGCGGTTGCGCTCCTCGGCCCGTGCCTCGTACTCGCGCGAGGTGCCCGGGGCCGTACGCCCGCGCTGGGGCTGGGGCTTCTTGGGGCCGCCCTTGGCGCCGCCGCGCGCGGAACCGCCGCGCCCGGACTTCGGGCCGTCCGGGGAGGCGGAGGGGCCGACGTCGTAGCGGCGCTCCTCGGGACGGGGCCTGCGCGGGCGGCCCGAACCGCCCTGGCCGCCCTGACCGCCCTGCTTCTGGTCCCTGCCGTTGCCGGCCCCGCGGTAGTTACCGCGCCCGCCGCTCTTGCCGCTACCGCTACCGCTACCGCTGCTTCGCATCAAAGTTCCGTCGTCGTCGTGTCAGTCGTCTTCGTCGTGGGCCCGTCGTCCGTGTCCGGGGCGTCCGGGTCGAACGACGGCACGGCTTCCTGGGTCTCGGCCTCGATCGCCTCCGCCTCCGGGAGGAAGGGCGCGAGCTCCGGGAGCTCGTCCAGACCGCGCAGGCCCATCCGCTCCAGGAAGTAGTTCGTCGTCGCATACAGGATCGCACCTGTTTCGGGTTCCGTGCCCGCCTCCTCGACCAGACCGCGCTGCAACAGGGTGCGCATCACACCGTCGCAGTTCACTCCGCGCACCGCGGAGACCCGGCTGCGGCTGACCGGCTGCCGGTAGGCGACCACGGCGAGCGTCTCCAGCGCGGCCTGGGTGAGCCGGGCCTGCTGCCCGTCCAGCACGAACCGCTCCACCGCCGGCGCGTACTCCGCGCGCGTGTAGAACCGCCAGCCGCCCGCGACGAACCGCAGCTCGAAGCCGCGGCCCTGCACGGTGTATTCGTCGGCCAGTTCCCGCAGCGCGTCGGCGACCTGGCGGCGGGGGCGCTCCACGATCTTCGCGAGGTGTTCCTCGGTGGCGGGCTCGTCCACGACCATCAGGACGGCCTCCAGGGCGCCCTTGAGATCGAGCGCGGCGACGGTGCTCTCGGTCACTGCTTCTTCTCCTTCCCGGGCTCCTCGGGCAACTCCGGCGGCCGGTCGAACTCGTCGGTGACGGTCGGCTGGGCGGCGTCACCGTCCCCGGCGGTCCAGCGCACCAGCAGCTCGCCGAGGGCGGTCTCCTGGTCGAGCGCGACCGCCTTCTCCCGGTACAGCTCCAGCAGCGCCAGGAAGCGGGCCACGACGGTCAGGGTGTCGTCGGTGTCCTCGACGAGCGTGCGGAAGCTGGCCTCGCCCAGCTCGCGCAGCCGGGCGACGACGATCCCGGCCTGCTCCTGCACGCTCACCAGCGGGGCGTGGATGTGGTCGATGTACACCTGCGGCTTCGGCCGGGGCTGCATCGCCTTCACCGCGAGCCGGGCGAACCCCTCCGCCCCGATGCTGATGACCACCTCGGGCAGCAGCTCGGCATGGTGCGGTTCGAGGCCCACGGTACGGGGGTAGCGGCGGGCCTCGACGTCGAGCCGGTACGTGAAGATGTCGGCGACCTGTTTGTACGCGCGGTACTGGAGCAGCCGGGCGAACAGCAGGTCGCGGGCCTCCAGCAGCGCGAGGTCGGCCTCGTCCTCGACCTCTGCGGCGGGCAGCAGCCGGGCGGCCTTGAGGTCGAGCAGGGTGGCGGCGACGACGAGGAACTCGGTGGTCTGATCGAGATCCCAGTCCGGCCCCATGGCCCGGATGTGCGCCATGAACTCGTCGGTCACCTTCGACAGCGCGACCTCGGTGACGTCCAGCTTGTGCTTGGAGATCAGCTGGAGCAGCAGATCGAACGGCCCCTCGAAGTTGGCGAGCCGCACCTTGAAGACCCCGTCGGGCGCATCCGCCACGGGCTCCGGCACGACGGCCGCGCGCCGAGGTGCGGAGGCCTCCGGCTCCGGCTCCGGCGCGAAGGCTTCGGGCTCCGCTGCGGCCTCGGGCTCCCGCTCGACCACCTCCGGCTCCGGATCAACCACCCCGGGCTGCGGTACGGCGGCTTCGGGCTCGGGCGCGGCTTCGGATTCCGGCCCGACCGCCTCCGGCTCCGGATCAACCACCCCGGGCTGCGGTACGGCGGCTTCGGGCTCCGGCCCGACCGCCTCCCGTGCGGCGCCGCCCTCCGGCTCCTGGGGCACGGCCTCCGGTTCCGGTGTGGCCGGTGGCGACCCCGGTCCCCGGCCCAGCGGGCGGCGGCGGCCGCCGGCTCTGCCGGGTCCGGGAGCGTCGTTCGAGGGGTTCGCGGAGGTCATGGCCCCCGCAGGCTACCCCTACCGGCCTCGCAGCCGTCGTACGAGAATGCTGGCGTCGCCGCGGCTCTCCAGGTCGGCCAGCACCACGGCGACCGCCTCCCGCACGATCCGTCCCCGGTCCACGGCCAGCCCGTGCTCGCCGCGGAGCACCAGCCGGGCGTGCTCCAGGTCCATGAGTTCCTCGGCGGACACATACACGGTGATCTTCTCGTCGTGCCGCTCGCGCCCACTGGGCCGGCGGGCGGCCTGCCGGCCCCGCTTGCGCGCCTGGGCGTCGGCGGCGGCGGAGGCAGAACCTTCCTGCGCCGGTGCGGCGGGCCGCCGTGCCGGGCGCTCCCCGGTGAGGGTCTGGTCGGCCTCGGCCGCCACGTGTTCGGCGCCCTCGCCGTCCCCGCCCCGGGCGGGGACGGCCTGCGGCGCGTCCTCGCCCGCGGCGACCCCGTCGCTCTCGCCGGCCGGGGCGGGCACCCGGGCCTCGCCACCGGCCTGGCGTCGGGGTGCGGACGGCTGAAGCGCCATTCCCCCTGTCGTACGGAAGAGTTCGTCGGCCCCCGGCAGACTCACTCGGCGTGACACCGGGCGAGCACCTCCCTGGCGAGCTGGCGGTAGGCGGCGGCACCGACGGAGTTGGAGGCGTACGTGGTGATCGGCTCACCGGCGACCGTGGTCTCCGGGAAGCGGACCGTGCGTCCGATGACCGTGTGGTAGACGTGGTCGTCGAAGGCCTCGACCACACGGGCCAGGACCTCACGGCTGTGGACCGTGCGCGAGTCGTACATCGTGGCGAGGATGCCGTCGAGCTCCAGCTCGGGGTTGAGCCGCTCCTGGACCTTCTCGATGGTCTCGGTCAGCAGGGCCACACCGCGCAGCGCGAAGAACTCGCACTCCAGCGGCACGATCACCTTGTGCGCGGCCGTCAGCGCGTTCACGGTCAGCAGACCGAGCGAGGGCTGGCAGTCGATGACGATGTAGTCGTAGTCGTCCATCAGCGGCTTGAGCGCCCGCTGGAGGGTCGACTCGCGCGCGACCTCGGAGACCAGCTGGACCTCGGCGGCCGACAGGTCGATGTTGGAGGGCAGCAGGTCCATGTTGGGGACCGCGGTCTTCAGGAGCACCTCGTCGGCCGCCATGCCCCGCTCCATGAGCAGGTTGTAGACCGTGAGGTCGAGCTCCATCGGATTGACGCCGAGGCCGACCGACAGCGCGCCCTGCGGGTCGAAGTCGACGAGCAGCACCCGGCGTCCGTACTCCGCGAGCGCGGCACCCAGGTTGATGGTCGACGTCGTCTTGCCGACGCCGCCCTTCTGGTTGCACATCGCGATGATCGTCGCGGGGCCGTGCTGGGTCAGCGGGCCCGGGATCGGGAAGTACGGCAGCGGGCGTCCGGTCGGGCCGATGCGCTCACGGCGTTGCCGTGCCGCGTCGGGCGCGAGGGTGGCCGCGTACTCCGGGTCCGGCTCGTACTCGGCGTCGGGGTCGTAGAAGTGCCCGTCGGGCAGTTCGTCGTAGTCGGCGAAGTGGTTGTGGGGCGCGCCACTTCCGTCGCCGGCCATGGCGTTCACGTGATGACCGTCCATGCTCTGGTGTGCTGACAGAGCCGTGCGGGGGCCGAGCCGGCTCTGGTGGGCTGCGAAGGTTCGGACAGCGACGGAGCCGACAGCCTCGAGCCCCGCGGAATCCTGGTCCCGCGTAGGCATTCCTGGTTGACCACCCCCGGGAGCAAATGTCGACTCATTCACAAGTCGTCTTACCTCCTTGGTGACCAGGAAACTTCTAGACAAGGTCAGCGTGGCACCATGCCGACGGTTGGCGACTCTATGGCGTGTCGGGCGTCCGCAGCAACACAATCCGCCGGACCCGGCCCGATGTGTCGGCAATGAAACATGTCGCTGTCAAGGGCGTACGGCCGTCGCACGGCAGGTTCGACCGGTGCGCGAATCGGTCGAAGGGTTACGTTCGAGGCGAGTTGACCGAGAGCCGCAAAGTGACCATACACACATCCGGCCGGACCTTGTGGGGCAAGGTCCGGCCGGGCGTGTGCCGTTGACGCGCCTTGTTGACGTATCGCCTTTGCGAAAAGGTGACTTAATCGAGGCACTCACACGAGGGCTCAGCCGAGGAGCTGGTCGAGCTCCACGTGCTCCAGGCCGTGCGCCTCCGCCACCTCGCGGTAAACGACCTTGCCGTCATGGGTGTTGAGACCCCGGGCCAGCGCGGCGTCCCGGCGCAGCGCCTCCGCCCAGCCCCGGTTCGCGAGCTCGACGATGTAGGGCAGCGTGGCGTTGGTCAGCGCGTAGGTGGAGGTGTTGGGGACGGCGCCGGGCATGTTGGCGACGCAGTAGAAGACCGACTCGTGGACCGGGAAGGTCGGCTCGGCGTGGGTGGTGGGGCGGGAGTCCTCGAAGCAGCCGCCCTGGTCGATCGCGATGTCGACAAGGACACTCCCGGGCTTCATGCGGGACACCAGCTCGTTGGTGACGAGCTTGGGGGCCTTGGCGCCGGGGACGAGGACCGCGCCGATGACGAGGTCGGCCTCCAGGCAGGCCTTCTCCAGCTCGAAGGCGTTGGAGACGACGGTCTGGATCTTCGTGCCGAAGACCTTGTCGGCTTCCTTGAGCTTGTTGATGTCCTTGTCGAGCAGGGTGACGTGGAAGCCCATGCCGATGGCGATCTGCGCCGCGTTCCAGCCGGAGACGCCGCCGCCGATGACGACGGCCTTGCCGGCCGGGACGCCGGGGACGCCGCCGGGCAGCACACCGCGGCCGCCGCCCGCCCGCATCAGGTGGTAGGCGCCGACCTGCGGGGCGAGGCGCCCGGCGACCTCGGACATGGGCGCGAGCAGCGGCAGGGCGCGGTTCGGGAGCTCGACGGTCTCGTAGGCGATGGCGGTGGTGCCGGACTCCAGCAGGGCGTCCGTGCACTCCTTGGACGCGGCCAGGTGCAGGTAGGTGAAGAGCGTCTGGTCCTTGCGGAGGCGGTGGTACTCCTCGGCGACGGGCTCCTTGACCTTCAGCAGCAGGTCGGCCGTGGCCCACACCTCGTCGGCCGTCTCCAGGATCGCGGCACCGGCGGCCACGTACTCCTCGTCGGTGATCGAGGAGCCGACGCCGGCGTTGCGCTCGATGACCACCTGGTGGCCGTGGCGCACCAGCTCGTGCACACCGGCGGGGGTGATGGCCACCCGGAACTCGTTGTTCTTGACCTCGCGGGGGATGCCGACCTTCACGTCGATCACGGTCCTTGGCTCAGAGGGTGGGGGCATAGAAGTACATACCCGGATACAAGGGGTACACCGGGATACACCGCGGGAGAAGGTGCGGCAGAGCCAGTCTAATGAAGGTGTTCCCGCTGTCTAGCCTTTCAATGCATCAATCTTTAGTAGATGCACTACGGATTTCGCAGGTGTTAGGGCTGTGTTCCAGCCGATTGTGGGCCCGGCTCCCCGGCCAGGGGGTCCTCCTGGGCGGCCTCCTCCAGCAGCCGGCCGGCCTCGCCGCGGTGCAGCCGCGCGGCCGTCGGGTCGCCGAGATGGTCCAGGGTGTCGGCCAGGCGCAGCCGTACGGCGGCCTGGAGCCGGGTGTCCTCGGCGCGCCGTGCCCACTCCAGCGCCTCCTCGCAGGTGTGCAGCGACTCCTCGGGCCGCCCCGCGTACTCCTGGACCCGCGCCAGCTCGCTCAACGCCCGTGCGTGGGCGGCCACATCACCGTTCTTGCGGTGCCCGGCCGCCGCGGCCCGCCAGGCCCGCTGCGCCTCGCCGTAGCGGCCCGCGTAGGTGTGCGCGGTGGCGATCCGGCCGTACAGCCGGGCGGCGTCCGCGCGCTCGTCGCGGGCCAGGCGCTGGGCGAGGGCCCGGCCGTACCAGTCGGCGGCCCGTTCGTAGTCCCCGAGCTCCAGATGCGCGCCGCCTACGGATTCCATCGCGCGGCCGGTCGCATACGGGTCCTGCGCCGCCCGTCCGGCGTCCAGCGCCGCCCGGTAGCGCACCAGGGCCTCGGCCGTGCGTCCGGTCCTGGCGTCGACGTCGGCCAGGTTCAGCAGGGCGGCGGCCTTCTCCCGGGGCAGGTCGCGGCGCTCGGCCACGTCGAGGACGAGCCGGTGGACGCCGTACAGGTCGGGCGCTGCCTCCTGGGTGCCGAAGTGCGCGACCATCGCCCGCACCAGCTGGGACATCAGCCGGCGGGCCAGGGTGTCCAGCTCGCCGTCCGCGACGGCCGCGCGGGCCGCGGCGAGCAGGGCGGGGCGGCGTACGGTCAGCCACTCGGCGGCGGCGGCCCGGGTGGGGAAGCGCAGACCGCGGGGGGTGCCCTGGAGTTTCTCGCGGGCCTGGGGGTTGTCCGGCTCGGTGACGGCCCGGCAGGACTGCAGCAGCCGTACCGTCCGCTCGAACATCCGGGCGCGGGCCAGCTGGAGCTCGGCGGGGCGTTCCTGGGCCTCGGCGGCGGCGCGCAGCAGGGGGTGCAGGGCGGCCGGGACCTCGTACTGGGGCAGCGGGGAGTCCACGGCCCGCAGCAGGCCGAGGGCGGTGAGGTCGTCCAGGGCGGTCCGGGCGGCGCTCAGCGAGCAGCCGGCGAGGGCGGCCGCGGTGTGCGGGTCGGCCAGTCCGGCCGGGGCCAGCGAGAGCAGGCGCAGGGTGCGGGCGGCGGGGGTGGGCAGGGTGGCGTGGACGAGGCCGAAGACCCGGCTGAGCGGGGTTCCCTCGTCGCCCTCGGCGTGCAGCTGTTTGGCGAGGTCGGAGACGGCCGCCTGGGGACGGGCGGCGAGCCAGCCGCCGGCCAGGATCAGCGCGGCGGGCTGGCCCTGGCAGATCTCGACCAGGCCCTCGGCCGCGCGCGGGTCGACGGTGATGCGGACCGAGCCGGTGGAGCGGGTGAGGAGGTCGAGGGCGGACTTGGTGTCCAGGCCGCCGAGGGTGCAGGGGCGGACGTCCGCGATGCCGGTGAGGGGGCCCGCGGACACGGCGACGAGCAGGCATTCCGGGGTGTCCGGCAGCAGTGCGTCGACCTGGTCCGCGCCGGTCGCGTCGTCCAGCAGGATCAGTGCGCGCCGGTCGGCGAGCGCCTCGCGCAGGGTGGCCGCGAGCTCGTCCTCGTCGGCGCCGGCCGGGGCCGGCAGGTCCAGGGCGGCGAGCAGGTCACGGGCGGCGCGCTCGACGGGGACGGGGGTGCCGTCGGGTTCGGCGAGCCGGGTGCGCAGGACGCCGTCGGGGTAGCGGCGGGCGACCTGCCGTACGAGTTCCTCGGCGAGCGCGGTGCGGCCGGAGCCGGGCCGGCCCGCGATGAGGAGCACGCGCGCGCGGGGGGCCTTCCGCCCGGTGAGGGTGTCCAGCCCGGTGCGTTCGATGTCGGCGCGCAGTTCTTTCAACTCCCGGGTCCTGCCTAGGAATTGATCCCGTGTCGCAGCGTGTCCGGACAGCTGCACGCCGCCTGTGTCCACTGCCTGATCCGTCACGGGCCACACTCCCGTCCCACGCACACACCTGCCCGCCGGGACTCCGGATCGGACGATTCCAGAGCCTAGTTCACGCTCTGCGACGTTCCGGGCGCAGGAGTGCGAGCAGCGCCCCGAGCTCCCCCGATCGGATCAGCCGATCGTCACACCACATCCGTGCACGAAGCACCTCCGGCCACGCACAAGACAATTCCCGGCCACGTGCGGAACACCTCCGGCCTCGCACGGAACGCCTCCGGCCACGCACGAGAGAACTCCCGGCCGTACACCCAGAGCCCCCCGCCGTAGGCGAGACAACCCCCAGCCACAGGCGAGACGACTCCGGCCGCCTGCAAGAACAGCTCCCGGCCACGCACGAGACAACTCCCGGCCGTGCGCCATAGCTCTCGCCGTGGGCGGGACAACCCACGGCCGCAGGTGAGACGACTCCGGCCGCGTGCGGTGCGGCTCCCGGCCACGTGCGGGACGCCTCCGGCCACGCACGAGACAACCCCCGGCCGTACGCCAAAAGCCCCCCGCCGTAGTCAAGACAACCCCCAGCCACAGGCGAGAACAACCCCGGCCGCCTGCAAGAACAGCTCCCGGCCACGTGCGGGACGCCTCCGGCCACGCACGAGACAACCCCCGGCCGTACGCCATAGCTCTCGCCGTGGGCGGGACAACCCACGGCCGCGTGCGGTGCGGCTCACGGCCGTACGCCGAAGGCCCCCGCTGTGGGCGGGACAACCCCCGGCCGCAGGCGAGACGACTCCGGCCGCGTGCGGTGCGGCCCACGGCCGTATGCCAAAAGGCCCCCACCGCAGGCGAGACGGCTCCGGCCGCGTACGAGACAACCCCCGGCCGCGTACGAGACAGCCCCGGCCGTGTGCCGAAGGTCATCGTCCTGTGTGTGACCGTCCCGGCCGCCGGCGAGACGGCTTTCCGCCGTGTGTCTGGTGGTTCAGGCCTCGAACGGGCGGGCCGGCCAGGGCGCCTCGGCGGGGCGCAGGGCGTCGAGGCCGTCCCCGCCGCGCGCGGCCACGAAGGACAGCACGCCCACCACGAGGCAGTTGTTGTGCACGTCGCCCGCGAGGACCGCCCGCACGAGCTCGTCGACCGGCACGCGCGCGTGCTCCATGTCGGCCTCCTCGTGCTCCACCGCGAAACGCTGCCCCTCGGCCTCGGACAGCCCCCGGGCGAGGAAGATCCGTACGGACTCGTCGCAGCCACCGGGAGTCGTGTACACGTCCGTCAGCACCCGCCAGTCCTCGGCCTTGACGTGCGCCTCCTCGTACAGCTCCCGCTGCGCGGCGTGCAGCGGGTTCTCGCCGGGCACGTCGAGCAGGCCGGCCGGGATCTCCCAGAGCTTGTGCCGTACGGGGTGGCGGTACTGCTTGATCAGCAGCACCCGGTCCTCGTGGTCCAGGGCGAGGACGGCCACGGAACCGGGGTGGACCTGGTAGTCGCGGCGGACCACACCGCCGTCGGGCATGACCACCTCGTCCGTGCGGACGGAGGTCTTGTTGCCCACGAACGGAGTCTCCGTGGAGCGGATCTCCCACGCCTCGGGGGTGTCCTTGATCGTCATGCCCTGTACTCCTTCGACGTGCACAAACGAAAACCGGGGTGCTCTCCGTTGAAGGGAAGCACCCCGGCCACCGTACAAGCAGGTGTGTTACTTGGAATTCTTCCGCTCGACGGAAGCCTTCACCAGGCCCGCGAACAGCGGGTGCGGGCGCGTGGGCCGCGAGCGCAGCTCCGGGTGGGCCTGGGTGGCGACCAGATAGGGGTGGACGTCGCGCGGGTACTCGACGTACTCGACGAGCTTGCCGTCCGGCGAGGTGCCCGAGAACAGGATGCCCGCCTTCTTCTCCAGCTCGGCGCGGTAGGCGTTGTTCACCTCGTAGCGGTGCCGGTGCCGCTCCTCGACGTACTCCTTGCCGTCGTAGACCTCACGGACGATGGAGCCCTCGGCCAGCTTGGCCGGGTACATGCCCAGGCGCATCGTTCCGCCCATGTCGCCCTCGCCCGCCACGATGTCGAGCTGCTCGGCCATGGTGGAGATGACCGGGTGCGCGGTGGCCGCGTCGAACTCGGTGGAGTTCGCGTCGCCGATGTCGGCGAGGTGGCGGGCCGCCTCGATCACGATGCACTGCAGGCCCAGGCAGAGACCGAGCAGCGGGATCTTGTTCTCGCGGGCGTAGCGGATCGCGCCGACCTTGCCGAGCACACCGCGGTCGCCGAAGCCGCCGGGGATGCAGATGCCGTCCACGTCGGCGAGCTGCGCCTTGGCGCCGGCCGGGGTCTTGCAGTCGTCGGAGGTGACCCACTTGATCTTCACGCGGGCCTTGTTGGCGAAGCCGCCGGCGCGCAGCGCCTCGGTGACCGAGAGATAGGCGTCGGGCAGGTCGATGTACTTGCCGACCAGGGCGAGGGTGATCTCGTGGTCGGGGTTGTGGACGCGGTCGAGCAGGTCGTCCCAGGTCGTCCAGTCCACGTCGCGGAACGGCAGGTCCAGCTTGCGGACGACATAGGCGTCCAGGCCCTCGCCGTGCACGGTCTTCGGGATGTCGTAGATCGAGCGGGCGTCGGGGCAGGCGACGACGGCCGCCTCGTCGACGTCGCACATCAGCGAGATCTTGCGCTTGATCGCGGTCGGCACCTCGCGGTCGCAGCGCAGCACGATCGCGTCGGGCTGGATGCCGATGTTGCGCAGGGCGGCCACGGAGTGCTGGGTGGGCTTGGTCTTCAGCTCGCCGGACGGGCCGATGTACGGCAGGAGCGAGATGTGCACCACGAAGACGTTGTCCCGGCCGACCTCGTGCCGCACCTGGCGGACGGTCTCCAGGAACGGCAGCGACTCGATGTCGCCGACCGTGCCGCCGACCTCGGTGATCACGACGTCGACCTCGTCGGTCGCCATCCGGCGGATGCGGTGCTTGATCTCGTTGGTGATGTGCGGGATGACCTGCACGGTGTCGCCCAGGTACTCGCCGCGGCGCTCCTTGGCGATCACGGTGGAGTACACCTGGCCGGTGGTGACGTTCGCCGAGCCGTCGAGGTCGCGGTCGAGGAAGCGCTCGTAGTGGCCGATGTCCAGGTCGGTCTCGGCGCCGTCGTTGGTGACGAACACCTCGCCGTGCTGGAAGGGGTTCATCGTGCCCGGGTCGACGTTCAGGTACGGGTCGAGCTTCTGCATCACGACACGCAGACCGCGCGCCTTGAGCAGCATGCCCAGGCTGGAGGCGGTCAGGCCCTTGCCGAGAGAGGAGGCGACACCCCCGGTGACGAAGATGTGCTTGGTCGTCGTGGATTTCGGCGGCATGGCCAAGAGGGGGCTCCCGTGGTCGCGGTCTGGGGTCGCTGCGGTTCGGGGGTTTCGAGCCCTCCGGTCCACGGGCTACCAGGGTATCAGCGCCTCGACGGGATGGCTTCCGGCCACGCTCCGCGTACGCGCCGACACCCCGCGCGCCCTTCGCGCGAGCCGGGCAGACTGCTTCTTACGGGCTTCTCACCGGTGGCTCACCCGTTCGGCGTACGCACGTTGCCCGGAGCGACACACAGATCATCTACGTGCGTCGTATCCTGCTCGGACACTCGCTGCCGAGCCCGGCCGGCAAGACGGCACACCCCAGCCCGTAACCACCGGAACAACGAGAGCTCGTCAGTTCGTTGAGCAACAATTGGCGTTTTGCCCATACGGCGGAGCGACTGCTTTGCTTCATCGCTCAACGACGCATTACAACGACCCCTTGACCGCAAATAAGCGACAGCCCCCGTTCGCGTGGGGGTGACGTGGCCGTTCGACTGGAGTTGCACGTGGCCGGGCGCATCGAAGACTACGCACTCATCGGAGACATGCAGACCGCTGCCCTGGTCTGCCGTGACGGGACAGTGGACTGGCTGTGCCTGCCCCGCTTCGACTCGCACGCGATCTTCGCAGGTCTGCTCGGCACGGAGGAACACGGATTCTGGCGCCTGGGCCCCGCCCACGCCTCCGACACCCGGCCGCCCACGGCCGCCCGGCGCACCTACCGCGGCGACTCGCTGATCCTGGAGTCCGAGTGGGACACCCCGCGCGGCACGGTCCGGATCACCGACTTCATGCCGCCTCGCGACGGTGCGCCCCAGCTCATCCGTATCGTCGAGGGCGTCACGGGCCGCGTCCCGATGCGCTCCACCCTGCGCATGCGCTTCTCCTACGGCCGGGTCGTCCCCTGGGTGCACAAGCACGACGGCCGTACGGTCGCCGTGGCGGGCCCGGACTCGGTGTGGTTCGACACCACCGCCGAGACCTACGGGAAGTCGCTGACCACGTACGCGGACTTCACCGTCGCCCCCGGTGACCGCATCGCGTTCACGATCTCCTGGGAGCCCTCGCACAAGCAGCCGCCCGCGCTGCCGGAGCCGGAGCAGTCGCTGGAGGCGACGGAGGAGTTCTGGCGCGAGTGGGTGGAGCACTGCACCTACCACGGCCCCTACCGCGAGGCGGTGATCCGCTCGCTGATCACCCTCAAGGCCCTCACCTACGCCCCCACCGGCGGCATCGTCGCGGCCCCGACCACCTCCCTGCCCGAGGACATCGGCGGCGTCCGCAACTGGGACTACCGCTACACCTGGCTGCGCGACGCGGCGATCACCCTCTCCTCGCTGCTGCGCACCGGCTACCGCGAGGAGGCCCGCGCCTGGCGCGAGTGGCTGCTGCGCGCGGTCGCCGGCGACCCCGAGAACCTCCAGATCATGTACGGCATCGCGGGAGAGCGCGAGCTGGGCGAGGCCGAGCTGGACTGGCTGCCGGGCTACGAGAACTCCGCCCCGGTCCGGGTCGGCAACGGCGCGGCGCACCAGCTCCAGCTCGACGTCTACGGCGAGGTCACCGAGGCCCTGCACCTCGGCCACATGACGGGCCTCGCCCGCAACGACTACGCCTCCCTGCTCCAGCTCAAGCTGATCCGCTACCTGGAGAAGCACTGGGACACGCCCGACGAGGGCATCTGGGAGGTGCGCGGCCCGCGCCGCCACTTCGTGCACTCCAAGGTCATGGCCTGGGTCGCCGTGGACCGCACCATCAAGCTCATCGAGTCCGGCGACGCCGACGGCCCGCTGGAGCGGTGGCGCGAGCTGCGCGACGACATCCACCGGGACGTGTGCGAGAAGGGCTACGACAAGGAACGCAACACGTTCACGCAGTCGTACGGCTCCAGGGAGCTGGACGCGTCGCTGCTGCTGATCCCCCAGATGGGCTTCCTGCCGCCCGACGACAAGCGGGTCATCGGCACCATCGAGGCGATCCAGCGGGAGCTGTCCACCCCGGACGGCTTCATCCTGCGCTACCCCACCTCGGGCGGCGACGAGGGCGTCGACGGCCTCCCCGGCGACGAGGGCGCCTTCCTCGCCTGCTCGTTCTGGATGGCCGACGACCTGGCGATGATCGGGCGCGTCGACGAGGCCCGCAAGCTCTTCGAGAAGCTGCTCTCCCTGCGCAACGACCTCGGCCTGCTCGCCGAGGAATGGGACCCCCGTCTCCAGCGCCAGGTCGGCAACTTCCCCCAGGCCTTCAGCCATGTCCCGCTGATCGACACGGCCCTGAGGCTGACGGCCTCGGGGGCCTACGGGGGCTGACGCCCCACCGCTGAACAGGAAGGCCGCGCCGCGCGCGCCTAGTCTGGGAAGGTCATACTGCCCCTGCACGGAAGGGGGCGCCCCATGGCCTCCCCGTCGAAGGCGGGCGCGGCGCTGGCCGTGCTGCGCGAGGAACTGTCGGGCGACGTGTTCGCCCCGGACGACGTGGGCTACGACGAGGCCCGCACGGTCTTCAACGCGATGGTCGACCGGCGTCCGGCGGTGATCGCGCAGTGTGTGGACGAGGCGGACGTCGTGCGGACGGTCCGCTTCGCCCGTGACCTGGACCTGAGGATCGCGGTGCGCGGGGGCGGGCACAGCGTCGCGGGCCAGGCGCTGGGCGACGGCGCCGTGGTGGTGGATCTGCGGCACCTGCGGGCCGTCACCGTCGATCCCGCGGCCCGGGCCGTACGGGTCGCGGGCGGCGCCACCATGAGCGACCTGGACCGCGCCTGCCAGCCCTTCGACCTCGCCACGACCGGCGGCCGGGCCTCCACCACCGGCGTCGGCGGCTATGTCCTCGGCGGCGGCACCGGCTGGCTGGACCGCTGCTGCGGCCTCGCGGTCGACAACCTGCTCGGCGTGGACCTGGTCACCGCCGACGGCGAGCGGGTCCACGCCGACGCCGACGAGCACCCGGACCTGTTCTGGGCCCTGCACGGCGGCGGCGGCAACTTCGGCGTCGCCACCGCGCTCACGCTCAAGCTGTACGAGCTGCCCGAGTTCTCCATCGCGCTGGTGCTGTACCTCCCGGAGTACGGCCCCGAGGTCGTCCGCACCTACCGCGACGTGATCGAGACGGCCCCCGACGAGGCGAGCGGCGCGGTCCTCTTCTTCACCGGCCCGCCCGAGGAGTTCGTACCGCCCCATCTGGTCGGCACGCGCGTGTGCGGGCTGCTGCTGACGTACGCCGGCGCCGAGGAGGGCATGCGCAAGCTGGCCCAGCCGCTGCTGGCGCTGCCGCACGAGACGGAGATCGTCGGGCCGATGCCGTACGCGGACGTCCAGTGCATGATCGACGATCCGCCCGGGATGCGGAACTACTGGTCGGCGGAGTATCTGACCGGGGCGCCCGACGACTTCGTGGACGCCTACTGCGCTCTCGCCGAGGCCATGCCCGTCCCGACGGGCACCCAGCATCTGCTGTGGCCGCAGGGCGGCGCCATCGCGGCCGGGCCGCACGAGTACCCGGTGCCGTACCGGGACGCGCCCTGGGCCGTGCACCCGTTCGGGATCTGGGAGGACGCGGCCGACGACGAGCGCAGTGTCCAGTGGGTGCGCGACGTACGCGCCCGTGTCCGCCCCTGGAGCACCGGGGACGTCTACCTCAACTTCATCGGCGACGAGGGCGCCGACCGGGTCGTCGCCGGACTCGGCGCGGAGAACGCGCGGCGCCTCGCGGACGTCAAACGGCACTACGACCCCGACAACGTCTTCCGCTTCAACCACAACATCAAGCCCGCCTGACCGGCCGCTCGGCTGTCTGTCGGGGCGTGTGCGCAGGTAGCGTCCGCTACATGGACAGCCGTACCGACCACCACCGACCCGACAGCCAGGACGCCGGCATCACCGTGCGGCGGGCGCTGGAACTGCCCGGCCTGCGCAGCGGGCTGCCCGAGATCCTCGCGGGCGCGGACCGGCTGGGGCGGACCGTGCGCTGGGTGCACGCCGGCGAGGTCCCGCACATCGCCTCGCTGCTCAAGGGCGGCGAGCTGCTGCTGACCACGGGATACGGCCTCGGCACCCGGCCGGCCGAGCAGCGGGCGTTCGTGCGCACCCTGGCCGAGCGGGGCATCGCGGCCCTGGTGATCGAGCTGGGCCCGCGCTTCACCCGGCTGCCCGCGACCCTGGTGGAGACGGCGCGGGCGAACGGCCTGCCCCTGGTGCAGCTGCACCGCGAGGTGCCGTTCGTGACGGTGACGGAGGAGATCCACACCGAGATCGTCAACGGTCACTACGCCCTGCTCCAGCGCGCGGAGGAGGTGCACCGCCGCTGTACCGAGGCGCTGCTGGGCGGCGGCGGGATCCCGCAGGTGCTCGGCATTCTGGCCGACTTCGGCGGCAACCCGGTGTTCCTGGAGACGACGGACGGGCAGCTGCTGTACGCCGCCGGGGAGGGACCGGAGGGGGCGGATCCGCTCCAGGTGTGGGAGGGGCTGCGCGGCCCGCGCAAGGACGCGCCGCCGCCCGCCGGGTCGGTGCTCGTGGATGTGCCCGGGGGCGGGCCGGGGGCGGGTTCGGTGCGCGCCCGGCTCGTGCTGCTGCCCGTGCGCGGCCCGCTCGCCCCGGTGCACCGGATGGCGGCGGAGCGGGCGGCGGGGATCCTGGCCGTGGTGCTGATGCAGGCCCGCCAGGAGGAGGAACTGGCGGCGCGGGGCCGGGGCGACTTCCTGACCGATCTCGCCGAGGGCCGGATCACGGCGGAGGACGCTCCGGCGCAGGCCCGGGTGCTGGGCTTCAAGCCCGGCGCGGGGCCGCTGCTGCCGGTCGTGATGCGGCTGGGCGACGCGCTCTCCCCCGGCGGGGGCTGGGCGGTGCTGGCCCGGGCGGTCGCCGAGGAGCTGGCGTCGGTGGGCGTGCCGGTGCTGCTGGGCGTGCGGCCGGTGGAGGGCCGGGTGCCGCTGCTGGTGGGGCTGCGGTCGGAGTCCGAGCGGTCGGCGGTCGCGGACCGGGTCGCGGCGGCGCTGCGGGCCGGGGTGGAACGGGCCGGGATGCAGCGGCCGGGCGCCCCGCCGCCGATCGTGGTGGTCGGGGTCGCGGGCGGCTGGGCGGCGGCCTCGGCGGGCCTCAGGCACGCGGCGGAGACGGCGACCGCCGCCCAGGGACTGTCGGACCGGCCCTGGTACGACGCCCGCCGCCTCGACATCGACCTGCTGCTGTGGCGGCTGCGGGAGCACCCGGACCTGGCGGCCTTCGTGGACCGCGCGATCGGCCCGGTCCGCGACCACGACGTGCGGTCCAGGCCGCCGCTGCTGCCCACGCTGGAGACGTATCTGGCCCACGCGGGCCGCAAGGCGGAGACCGCCCGCGAGCTGCACCTCAACCGCCAGACGCTCTACAACCGCCTCGCCCGCATCGGCGAGCTGCTGGGCACCGACCTGGACGACCCGCAGACGGTCCTGGCCCTCAGCCTGGCCCTGCGCGCCCGCCGGCATCTGCCCTAGGCCGTGTCCGCAAAGTCCCTCCCCCCGAGGGGGTACCGGGGTACCCCCAGCCCCGCGACGCCCGGCACGCTCCACCACGCTCGGCTGCGCTCGCGCGGGCGGGGCCCCACGACTCCGCAGGGCCCGCCCTCCGGGCGGACGACGGGACTTTGCGGACACGGCCTAGCGTCAGATCATCGGCAGAGGCTGCGTCAGCTCGTCGTAGACGCTCAGGACCTGTGCGACGGTCTCGTCCTCGGTGGGCCAGGTGGCCGCCTGACGGGTCCCGAGGTCCCGCAGCCGCTCGTACCGGTCGGGGTCGTCGAGCAGCCGGGCGACAGCCTCGGCGAAGGCCGGTGCGTCATCGGGCGGGACGAGTACGGCGGCCTCGCCGACGAGTTCGCGGATCCCGCCGGCCCGCGCGGCGACGAGCGGCACCCGCGCGTGGAGGGCCTCCTGGGCCAGGACCGAGCGGGCCTCCTCGCCGCCCGGCAGCAGCGCGAGGTCGGCGGCGGCGAGCAGCGCGCCGACGTCCTCCCGCCGCCCGAGCAGCCTGACCGGCAGTTCCTCGGTCTCGATCCGCTGCTGGAGCTCCGGCCGCAGCGGGCCCTCCCCGGCGATGACGACCAGCGGCACGGGATCCAGCCGGCACCACGCGTGCGTGGCGTCCAGCAGCAGGTCGTAGCCCCGGTGCCGGTCCAGCGAGCCGACGGCCATCAGCAACGGGCGGCCGATCGCGCCGAGTTCGGCCCGCACCTTGGAGTGCGGTTCCTCGTAGTCCCCGGGCACCTCGGCCGCGCCGGGCCCGGGCAGCGCCACAGCGGCGAGCCGGGCGTCCCTGGCGCCGGTGCGGCGGGCCCGGTCGACCAGGTCGGAGGTGGTGCCCAGGACCACGGCGGCCGCTCTCGCGACCCGTCGTTCCAGCAGCCGCAGCAGATGCGCGCGGGCTCCCTCGGCGCGGGCCCGGCTGTGCCAGGTGACGACGAGCGGGGTGGGGCGCCCGCCGAGTGCCAGGACGGCGCGGAAGGAGGCGTGCAGCCCGTGCGCGTGGACCACGTCGGCGTCCGCGCAGGCCGCCCGCAGCGCCGCCACGGATGCCGGGTCGCTGCTGCGCGGCACCTGCACGTGTGCGGCGCCGGCGCCCGTGAAGTCGTAGAGGCGCTCGGCCTCGGACGGGGCGCACACCGTCACCCGCACGCCCCGCGCGACGAGCCCCGCGGCCAGGGAGCGCACATGTGCGCTGCTGCCGGCGTTGCCGCCGCCCAGCACCTGCACGGTGCGCAGCGGCGACTGGCCGTGCGGTGAGTGGCTGCTCACGTGGCCGGGGCTCCTGGTTCGGCGTAGGACGGTCACGAAGGAACGGCTTCCTCCACGTACCGAGCCCAAGGATGCCAGCACGTACGGGTGTTCCGTGCCGCCCGGCCGCGGGACCCCCGGCGACACGGCCGCACAAGTCACCCACACGAGCGAAGAAACCCAGGGATGCGTTCGATTACGTCGATGACGCCCCCCGGGTCGCCTCCCTACCCGTCCGCGCGGGCCGTCGCGAGCAGTTCCTCCGCGTGCGCCCGGGCCGTCTCCGAGTCCTCCTGCCCGGCGAGCATCCGGGACAGCTCCCGGATCCGCTCCTCGCCCTCCAGGACCTTCACACCGGACCGGGTGACCGTCCCGTCGTTGGTCTTCTCGACCAGCAGCTGCCGGTCGGCGAACGCGGCGACCTGCGGAAGGTGGGTCACGACGACCACCTGGGCGGACTTCGCGAGCTTGGCGAGCCGCCGCCCGATCTCGACCGCCGCCTTGCCGCCGACGCCCGCGTCGACCTCGTCGAAGAGGTACGTCGGCACGGGGTCGGTCCCCGCGAACACGACCTCCACGGCGAGCATCACGCGTGACAGCTCACCGCCCGAGGCGCCCTTGGCGATGGGCCGGGGCGGGGCGCCCGGGTGCGGGGCGAGCAGCAGCTCGACCTCGTCGGCACCGGACGGCCCGTAGGCGACCGCCCGCCCGCCGACCTCGACGCCCTCCGGGTCCTCGGTCTGCCGGATCGCGAACGACACGCGCGCGTGCGGCATCGCGAGCGACGCCAGCTCCGCCGTCACGGCCGCCGCGAACGTCTCGGCGGCCTCGGTCCGCGCATCGGTGAGCGCCTGCGCCAGGCCGCCCAGTTCGGCCCGCAGGGCGTCCCGCTCGGCGGTCAGCTCGTCGATCCGCTCGTCGTCGCCGTCCAGCTCGGTCAGCCGGGAGGCGCTCTGCTCGGCCCACGCCAGCACCGCGTTCACGTCCGGCCCGTACTTGCGGGTCAGCGCGGTGAGCGCGGCCCGCCGCTCCTCGACGGCCGCGAGGCGCAGCGGGTCGGCGTCGAGGTCGTCGGCGTATCCCGCGAGCTCCCCGGCCACGTCACCGAGCAGGATGCCGATCTCCCCGATCCGGTCGGCGAGCGCGGCGAGCCTCGGGTCGTAGGACCGCACGGCCTCCAGGGCCCGCTGGGCGCCCGCGACCAGGGTCGCGGCGTCGATGCCCTCGGGATCCTCCGGATTGCCCGCGACCGCGGCGTGCGCGGCCGTGGCGGCCGAGGACAGCGCCTCGGCGTGCCCCAGCCGCTCGGCCTCCTCGGCGAGCTCCACGTCCTCGCCGGCGCGCGGTTCGACACCGGACACCTCGTCGAGGCCGTAGCGCAGCATGTCGGCCTCCTGGGCCCGCTCACGCGCCCGGGTGACGATCTCGTCCAGCTCGACGGCGACGGACCGCAGCCGCCGATAGGCCTCGGTGTACTTGGCGAGCGGCACGGCGACGGCGTCCCCGGCGTACCGGTCGAGCGCCTGCCGCTGCCGGGACAGCTTCAGCAGCCCCTGCTGGTCGGTCTGCCCGTGCACGGCCACCAGCTCGTCGGCCAGCTCGGCCAGCACGCCCACCGGCACACTGCGCCCGCCGACGTGCGCCCGCGACCGCCCCTCGGCGGAAACGGTACGGCTGATGAGCAGCGCACCGTCGTCGAGCTCGGCCCCGGCCTCCTCGGCCCGTACGACCACCGGGGCGCCCGAGGGCACGGCGATGCGCCCCTCGACCACCGCCCGCTCGGCGCCGATCCGCACGAGCGCGGCATCGGCGCGCCCGCCCAGCAGCAGCCCGAGGCTGGTGACCACCATGGTCTTGCCCGCACCCGTCTCACCGGTGACGGCGGTGAACCCGGGCGACAACTCGACGACCGCGTCGTCGATGACTCCGAGCGACCGTATCCGCATCTCCTCCAACACGGAGAAGACCTTACGAGGTCCGACCCGAAGAGTGCGAGGCACCCTGGTCACCCGAGCGAGTGGAGGTTGGTTTTTTTGGGGGCGCGGGGAACTGCGCGACAAGCCACGACGAACCCGCAGCCGCCGACGAGCCCCCGCCACCCCCTACAGACCGCTAATGCCGAGCTCCCCGCCACCCGGAAACGGGCAGAGCGAACTTCGCCACCAGCCGATCCGTGAACGAAGCGTGATGCAGTCGCGCCAACCGCACCGGCACAGCCCCCCGCCGCACCTCCACCCGAGCCCCCGGCGGCAGGTCGAACGTCCGCCGCCCGTCACACCACAGCACCCCCGGCGGAATGTGCGGCAGCAGCTCCACGGCCAGCACGGAGTTCGGCGAGGTCACCAGCGGCTTGGCGAACAGCGCGTGCGCGCTGATCGGCACCATCAGCAGCGCCTCGACCTCGGGCCACACCACGGGCCCGCCCGCGGAGAACGCGTACGCGGTCGACCCGGTCGGCGTGGACAGCACGATGCCGTCGCACCCGAACCCCGTCACCGGCCGCCCGTCGATCTCCAGCACCACTTCCAGCAGCTTCTCGGCGCCCGCCTTCTGCACCGCCGCCTCGTTCAGCGCCCAGTCCGTGTGCACGATGTCCCCGTTGCGGTGCACGACGACATCGACGGTCATCCGCTCCTCGACCTCGTACGCCTTGCTGACCACCCGGTCGACGACCTTGTCGAGATCGTCCCGCTCGGCCTCGGCGAGGAACCCGACACTGCCGAGGTTGACGCCGAGCATCGGCACCCCGGACGCCCGCGCGAACTCGGCGCCGCGCAGCAGCGTCCCGTCACCGCCCAGGACGATGAGGAGCTCGCAGCCCTCCAGGCAGTCCGGAGTGGCCTCGGCGACCAGTTCCACCTCGTCCGGCACATGCAGGTCGGAGGCCTCGTACTCCAGGACGCGCACCCCGATGCCCTCGCGCAGCAGCCCCTTCACTACCAGTTCCGCGCTGCGGATGGCGGCGGGCCGGCCCGTGTGGGCGAGGAGGAAAACAGTACGGGTTCGGTTCTCGGTCAACGCGGCCCCTCCGCAACTGCACGGTCAACGTCGGCCGGGTCCAGGGCAGGCGCCCCGGCCCGGAGCCACAGAAAGTACTCGACATTGCCCGACGGCCCGGGCAGTGGACTGGCGGTGACACCCTTCACCCCGAGCCCGAGGTCCCACGCCTTGCCGGCGACCCCGCGCACCGCCTCGGCCCGCAGCTGCGGGCTGCGCACGACGCCCCCGCTGCCGAGCCGTTCCTTCCCCACCTCGAACTGCGGCTTGACCATCATCACCAGATCCGCGTCCGGCTCGGTGCACCGCTCCAGGGCCGGCAGCACCAGCCCGAGCGGGATGAAGGACAAGTCCCCCACGACAAGATCCACTGGCTTCCCATCGATCGCTTCAAGCGTCAACTCGCGTACGTTCGTACGGTCCTTGACGGTGACGCGTTCATCGCTCTGCAGAGACCAGGCGAGTTGTCCGTATCCGACGTCGACGGCGACGACGTGCGCGGCACCGGCCCGCAGCAGCACATCGGTGAACCCGCCGGTGGACGCCCCGGCGTCCAGCGCCCGCCGTCCCTCGACGACGAGCCCCTGCGGGACGAAGACCTCCAGCGCCCCGGCGAGCTTGTGCCCGCCCCGGGAGACGTAGTCGGGGTCGTCGTCGGCCACCGCGACGACGATCGCGGCGGCCGTCTCCACCTGGGTGGCGGACTTGGTCGCGACGGTCTTGCCGACGGTGACCCGCCCCGCGGCGATCAGCTGCCCGGCGTGCTCCCGCGAGCGCGCGAGCTTGCGGCGGACCAGCTCCGCGTCCAGACGGCGACGTGCGACTCCTGCCACGTTCGGTTCAGCTCCTAGTGCCATACGAGGGTGAGGGCGCCCTCTGTGCGTACGAGGGTGAGGGCGCCGGAGGTCCCGGGCGGGCGTCGAGCGCGGTGAGCGCGTCGCGCAGCCCCCGGTGTACATCCTCGTACACCTCGAGGTGTCCGTCGGTGGCGAGGTGGTCGGCGTCGGACAGCCGGTCCAGCTGGGCGTCGACCTCGGCGTTGCCGGTGGGAGTGCGGGGGACGGCCAGCGGGGCGGGCGCGGCGGGGTCGTCCTCGGCCTCGTTCTCCGGCACTGTGTCGCTCATGCCCAGACGCTACCCCGAACCCCTGGGGTACCGTCGATCGCGATGGCCACGATCGAGGAGTGCCGCGCCGCACTCGAGAAGCTCTCGGACAGCATGCAACGCGCCGAAGGGGACGCCCGCGCCGCCGCGGAGCTGGACCGTTCGGTCAGCTGCTGGATCACCGACCTGGACGTCACGTTCGTGGGCCGTATGACCGACGGCCGGATCGTGGTCCAGGACACGCTGCAGGGCCCGCCGCGGGAGAAGGCCCAGATCCGGCTGAGCATGACCGGGGACGACCTGGTCGCCCTGGTCGATGGCGGGCTGAACTTCGCCAAGGCCTGGGGCTCGGGCCGGGTGAAGCTGCACGCGGGCGTGCGCGACCTGCTCGTCCTCAGGAAGCTTCTGTAGCCACCACGCGCGTGCGGGCCTTCCGCGCCGCCGGCACCACCAGCGGCGTGCCGGTCTCCGGGTCGTCGATGACCTGGCAGCGCAGCCCGAAGACCTCCTCGACCAGAGCGGCCGTGACGATCTCGTCCGGCGCGCCCTGGGCGATGACCTCGCCGTCCTTCAGCGCGATCAGATGGGTGGCGTACCGGGCCGCGTGGTTCAGGTCGTGCAGCACGGCGACGAGGGTGCGGCCGTGTTCCTCGTGGAGTTCGGCGCACAGGTCGAGGACGTCGATCTGGTGCTGGATGTCGAGGTAGGTGGTCGGCTCGTCGAGCAGCAGCAGGGGGGTCTGCTGGGCGAGGGCCATCGCGATCCACACGCGCTGGCGCTGGCCGCCGGACAGCTCGTCGACGTACCGGTCGGCGAGTCCCGCCACACCGGTCCGGGTCATCGACTCCTGGACGACCCGCTCGTCCTCGGCCGACCACTGCCGCAGGATGCCCTGGTGCGGGTAGCGGCCGCGGCCGACGAGGTCGGCGACGGTGATCCCGTCCGGCGCGATCGACGACTGCGGCAGCAGGCCCAGCGTGCGCGCGACCTTCTTCGCCGGCATCGACTGGATGACCTGCCCGTCGAGCAGCACCCGCCCCCGGGACGGCTTGAGCATCCGCGACAGGGCCCGCAGCAGGGTGGACTTGCCGCACGCGTTGGGGCCGACGATCACCGTGAAGGAGTGGTCGGGGATCTCCACCGACAGCTCCTCGGCGATCACCCGCTGGTCGTAGGCGAGGGTGACGTTCTCGGCGGACAGGCGGTTCACGCTGCTCCCTGGGTTGTTCTGGTTCATATCCGGCCCGCCTTGCGCTCGGTGACGAGGAGCCACAGCAGATAGACACCGCCGAGGACCCCGGTGACCACGCCCACGGGCAGCTGTCCGTCGCCGAACAGCCGCTGCGAGGCCCAGTCGGCGGTGACCAGCAGGGCGGCGCCCATGCACAGCGAGGCCACGAGGTTGGGGCCGGGCGAGCGGGTGAGGCGCCGGGCGAGCTGCGGCGCGGTGAGCGCGACGAAGCCGACCGGTCCCGCGGCGGCGGTGGCGGCGGCGGTGAGCAGCACGGCCGACACCATCAGCACCAGCCGGACACGTTCGACCCGCACCCCGAGCGCGTGCGAGACGTCGTCGCCCATCTCCATCATCCGCAGCCCGCGCGCGTGGGTGAGGACGAGCGGGACGAGCACACCGACCAGGACGAGCAGCGGCCAGACCTGCTTCCAGTCCCGCCCGTCCAGGGTCCCGGTCATCCAGACGACGGCCCGTGCCGCGTCCACGAAGTCGGCCTTGGTGATCAGATAGCCGTTGACCGCGGCCGCCACGGCCGACACGCCGATGCCGACGAGCACCAGCCGGTAGCCGTGCACACCCCGCTTCCACGCCAGCAGATAGATCGCGGCCCCGGTCACCAGCCCGCCGGCCAGCGCGCCGACGGTGACCTGGGTGGTGGTCCCGGAGAACAGCACGATCATCACGAGCGCGCCGGCCGTCGCCCCCTGCCCGAGGCCGAGCACATCGGGGCTGCCCAGCGGATTGCGCGACACGGCCTGGAACAGCGCCCCGCCGAGCCCCAGCGAGGCCCCGACCAGCAGTCCGACCAGCACGCGGGGCAGCCGCAGCTCGTTGACGACGAGCTCCTGGCCCGGGTTCCCCTCGCCGAACAGCGTCCTGACGACGTCCCCGGACGAGATGGGGAAGTCTCCGGTGCCGATCAGCACCACGCTCGCGGCGAACGCGGCGGCCAGCAGCAGCACCACGACCACCAGGGCCCGCGCGTCCAGCCGCACCGACAGCCCGCCCGGGGTGCGCAGCGCACGCGTCCCCCTGGTCCTGTCCGCCGTCTTCCCGGTCATCTCCGCGGTCCTCACAGCTGGGCCGTCCTCCGCCGTCGTACGAGAAAGATGAAGACCGGCCCGCCGATGATCGCGGTGATGATGCCGACCTGGACCTCCGAGGGGCGGGCCACGACGCGGCCGATCACATCGGAGCCGAGCAGCAGCACCGGCGACAGGATCGCCGCGTACGGCATGATCCAGCGCAGGTCGGGGCCGGTGAAGGAGCGGACGATGTGCGGGACCATCAGCCCCACGAACACGATCGGCCCGCAGGCCGCGGTCGCGGCCCCGCACAGCACGGTCGCGGCGAGCATGGCCAGCGCCCGGGTGCGGTTGAGGTTCGCGCCGAGCGCCTGGGCGGTGTCGTCGCCCATCTCCACCGCGTTCAGCGGCCGGGCCAGGGCCAGCGCGAGCACCGTGCCGGCCACCAGGAAGGGCAGCACCTGCCGGATCGTCCCGTCGGTCGCCGAGGACAGCGAACCGACCGTCCAGAACCGCATCCTGGCCAGCGCCGCCTCATCCATGATCATCACGGCCTGGAGATAGCCGTACAGCGCGGCACTGATCGCGGTGCCGGCGAGCGCGAGCCGCACGGGTGTGGCCCCCCGGCTCCCGCCGAGGAACCAGACCAGCGCCCCGACCGCGGCCGCCCCGAGGAACGCGAACCACACATAGCCGGTCAGGCTCGTCACCCCGAGGAAGGTGATGGCGGTGACGACGGCGGCCGAGGCTCCCGCATTGATCCCGAGCAGCCCGGGGTCGGCCAGCGGATTGCGCGTCAGGGCCTGGAGCACCGCTCCGGACAGCCCCAGCGCGGCACCGACCAGCAGCCCGAGCACGGTCCGCGACAGCCGCTCGTCGACGACGACGTCCGCGTACGTCCCGGAGTCCGCGAACAGTCCGTGCCACACCTGGGCGACGGACAACTCCTTCGCCCCGACGGCGATGCTCGCCACCGCCACCAGGGCGAGGACCGCCACGGCGAGCAACAGCCCGACGGAACGGACCGCCCGGCGGGTCGGGGGCGCGGGGGCGGTCTCCGCGCGCTGTTCGGGAACACTGTCGACCAACACGCGGTTAGGTTAGCCTACCCTGCCAAAGCTCCCGCCTCAGCGGCCCGGAGGGCTGGTCACCACCCCAGCCGCGCCAGCGCCTTCCCCCCGTCCAGCGCACAACTCCCCTCCCCCGCGGCCGTCCAGGCCGCCGCGCACAGCGCCCGCAGCCCGTCCAGCGCCGCGCCGTCCCCGTCCAGCTCCAGCCGCTCCTCCCCCGCGGTCGCCGTCCACCCGCCGCACCGGAAGCCGTCCCCGGCCGGGGTGACCTCCGGCTGCCCGGTGAGCAGCCCGCGCAGATCGGCGTCCACGAACGTCGGCCGGTGCTGCGGCGGCGCCGCCAGCAGCTGCGCCCCGTCGGTGACCCCGGTCAGGACGAGCAGCGAGTCCACCTCCCCGTTGAACGCCCCCTCGATGTCGGTGTCCAGCCGGTCCCCGACCACCAACGGCCGCTCGGCACCCGTCCGCAGAATCGTCTCCCGGTGCATCGGGGGCAGCGGCTTGCCCGCGACCTGCGGTTCGGCACCGGTCGCTATCCGCACCACCTGCACCGCCGCCCCGTTCCCCGGCGCGATCCCCCGCCCGCTCGGAATCGTCAGATCGGTGTTCGACGCGAACCACGGCACCCCGCGCGCCACGGCGTACGACGCCTCCGCGAACCGGCCCCACGGCAGATCCGGCCCGCCGTACCCCTGCACCACGGCCACCGGATCGTCGTCCGCGGACTCCACCGGCACCAGCCCCCGCTCCCGCAGCGCGACCCGCAGCCCCTCCCCGCCGATCACCAGCACCCGCGCCCCCGCCGGCACCTGCTCACTGATCAGCCGCGCCACCGCCTGGGCCGAGGTGATGACCTCCTCGGCCCCCGTCGGGATCCCCAGCTCGGTCAGATGCCCGGCCACCGTGTCCGGCGTCCGCAGCGCGTTGTTGGTGACGTACGCGAGCCGCATCCCGCCCGCCTGGGCGGCGGCCAGCGACTCGACGGCGTGCACGATCGCCGCCCCGCCCGCGTACACCACCCCGTCCAGATCGAGCAGCGCCGTGTCGTACGCCTCGCTCAGGGCCTGCCCACTGCCCTCGGGCCTCGTCCTGACGCTCCGGCTCATTCCGCATCGCTCCTCGTTCGATCCGCTTTCCCTCGATCATCCCGCACGCCACCGACACACGTACGATGCCGGGATGAACACTGCAGGTCACTCGGAAGCAACGGCGCCCCGAGGCCTGGAACTCACCCCGTTCCGAGGCCTGCGCTACGACCCCGACCGGGTCGGCAGCCTCGCCGCCGTCACCTCCCCGCCGTACGACGTCGTCGTCCGCCCCGACGGCCTGCACCAACTCCAGGACGCCGACCCCTACAACATCGTCCGGCTGATCCTCCCCCAGGCGACCACGCCCAGCGCCCGCAACGAACAGGCCGCCGACGCCCTGCGCCGCTGGCTCGCCGAGGGCGTCCTGACCGCCGACCCCGAACCCGCCCTGTACGTCTACGAGCAGCGGCACACCGACGGCATGCTCCAGCGCGGTCTCATCGGCACCCTGCGCGTCTCCGACCCGGCGGAGGGAATCGTCCTCCCCCACGAGGACGTCATAGAGCCCGTCGTGGCGGAGCGCGCGGCCCTCATGCGCGCCACCTACGCCAACCTGGAGCCCCTGCTCCTCACCTACCGCGGCAACGGCACGGCGGCCGAGATCGTGGACCGCACCGCCGAGCGCCCCCCGCTCCTCTCCACCACCACCGAGGACGGCTACCACCACCGCCTCTGGGCGATCACCGACCCCGCCGACCAGGCCCTCGTCCGGGCCGATCTCGCCCACCACCAGGCCCTGATCGCCGACGGCCACCACCGCTGGGCCACCTACCGCAGGCTGCGCGCCGCCCACTCCTCCCCCAGCCCCTGGGACCACGGCCTGGTCCTCCTGGTCGACACCGCCCGCTACCCCCTGCGCGTCCGCGCCATCCACCGCCTCCTGCACGGCCTGCCGGTCACCGACGCCCTCACCGCCGTACAGGACCTGTTCCGGGTCCGGCATCTGCGGGTCCCGCTCCCCGAGGCCCTCGAAGCGCTGGCGGACGCGGCCTGCGCCGGAAACGCGTTCCTGCTGGCCGGCGACGGCACCTTCCACCTCCTGGACCGCCCGGACCCCGCCCTCCTCGCCCGCACGGTCCCCCAGGACCGCCCGCAGGCCTGGCGCACCCTGGACGCGACCGTCCTGCACGCCGCGCTCCTCGCCCACGTCTGGCACATCCCCGAGGACGACCCGGCACGCATCGCCTACATCCACGACACCGCCGCCACCGTCCGCAAGGCGGAACGCGCCGGTGCCACGGCGGTCCTCCTCCACCCCGTACGCGAGGAGGTCGTCCGCGACCTCGCCCGCCAGGGCGTCACCATGCCCCGCAAATCGACGTCGTTCGGCCCCAAACCGGCCTCCGGTCTCGTCCTGCGGGCCCTGGACGTCTGAGGCCCCCGGGAACGGACCACAAAAAACTCCGGAAAAACGTCGCGGACGATGTCGAGAACCCGCGTCGGGCTCCGTCCCCGCTGTGAACGCGACAAGAATGGGTCGCACAGCACCGAGGAGACACACCATGGCCAAGTACCTGCTGCTGAAGCACTACCGAGGCGCCCCGGACCCGGTGAACAACGTGCCGATGGACCGGTGGACCCCGGAGGAGATCTCGGCGCACATCCAGTACATGAACGACTTCGCGGCCGGCCTCGAGAAGACCGGCGAGTTCGTCGACGGCCAGGCGCTCGCCCCCGAGGGGCAGTGGGTCCGCTACGACGGCGAGGGCCGCCCGCCGGTCACCGACGGCCCGTTCCCCGAGACCAAGGACCTCATCGCCGGCTGGATGATCATCGACGTCGACAGCCCCGAGCGCGCCGTCGAACTGGCCGGGGAACTGTCCGCCGCCCCCGGCGCGGGCGGCAAGCCGATCCACGAGTGGCTCGAGGTGCGCCCCTTCCTCACCGCGGCGCCCACCATCACGGAATGCCATTGATGGACGAGGCCCTCCTGAGGAGCCTCACCCCGAACGTCCTCGCCGTCCTCGTCCGCCGCGGAGCCGACTTCGCGGCAGCCGAGGACGCCGTCCAGGACGCGCTGGTCGAGGCAGTCCGCGTCTGGCCCGCGGACCCGCCCCGCGACCCCAAGGGCTGGCTCGTCACCGTCGCCTGGCGCCGCTTCCTCGACGCCACCCGCGCGGACGCCTCCCGGCGCCGCCGCGAGGACCGCGTCGACGAGGAGCCGGCGCCCGGCCCCGCGCCCTCGGCGGACGACACGCTCCAGCTGTACTTTCTCTGCGCGCACCCGTCACTCACCCCGTCGTCCGCCGTCGCCCTCACCCTGCGCGCCGTCGGCGGCCTCACCACCCGCCAGATCGCCCAGGCCTACCTCGTGCCCGAGGCGACCATGGCCCAGCGGATCAGCCGCGCCAAACGCACCGTCTCGGGCGTCCGCCTCGACCGGCCCGGCGATGTCGCCACCGTGCTGCGCGTCCTCTACCTGGTGTTCAACGAGGGCTACTCCGGCGACGTCGACCTCGCCACCGAGGCCATCCGCCTCACCCGGCAGCTCGCGGCCGCGATCGACCACCCCGAGGTGTCCGGGCTGCTCGCCCTCATGCTGATCCACCACGCCCGGCGCGCCACCCGGACCGCACCCGACGGCAGCCTCGTCCCGCTCGCCGAGCAGGACCGCGGCCGCTGGGACACCCGGTCGATCGCCGAGGGCGTCCGGATCCTGCAGACAGCCCTCTCCCGCGACCTGCTGGGCGAGTTCCAGGCCCAGGCCGCCATCGCTGCGCTGCACGCCGACGCGCCCACCGCCGAGGAGACCGACTGGGTCCAGATCGTCGAGTGGTACGACGAACTCACCCGGCTGACCGACAGCCCGGTCGTCCGTCTCAACCGGGCGGTCGCGGTCGGCGAGGCCGACGGCCCCCGCGCCGGCCTGGCGGCCCTCGCGGCCCTGGACGACTCGCTGCCCCGCCACACCGCCGTCGCGGCCCACCTCCACGAGCGCGACGGCGACCTGACGACGGCGGCCCGCCTGTACGCCGAGGCCGCCCACAAGGCGCCCAACCTCGCCGAACGCGACCACCTGAACCGCCAGGCCGCCCGGCTCAACACTCGCGAGAACAACTGATCCGAAACGCGGAAGGGGCTGGTTCCTGGTGGAACCTGCCCCTTCCGCTCGCGCACTCACACGACGGACTCAGCCCTTGTCGTCGTCCTTGTCGTCGTCCTTGTCGTCGTCCTTGTCGTTGCCGCTGTCCTCGTCGAGGTCGTCGACCAGGTCGTCACTCGACACCTCGGCCGATGCCTCGGCACCGGTCTCGACCTCCTCGGTCTCCTCGGACTCGCCCTCGCCCTCGTCGAGGGCGTCGACGAAGTCCACCCCGTCGAGCTCGGCGAGCCGGTCGGAGGCGTCCGTGCTGCCGTCCCGGTCCGCCTCGACGGCCTTCGCGAACCACTCCCGCGCCTCGCCCTCACGGCCGACGGCCAGCAGCGCGTCGGCGTAGGCGTACCGCAGCCGCGCGGTCCACGGCTGTACGGAGTGGGAGGCGAGCTCGGGGCTCTGGAGCGTCACGATGGCCGCGTCCAGCTGCCCCATGTCACGCCGGGCACCGGCCGCCACGAGCCGCATCTCGACCTGGCCGGCCTTGTCGAGCTTGTGCACCTCGGGGGCACCGGCCATGTCCAGCGCCTTCTCCGGCCGCCCGAGCCCACGCTCGCAGTCGGCCATGACGGGCCACAGCTCCACCGACCCGGTCATCCGCCGCGCCGCCCGGAACTCGGCGAGCGCCTCGCTGTACTTCTGGTTCGCGTACGCCGCGAACCCGGCCGCCTCCCGCACGGCGGCGACCCGCGACGCGAGCCGCAGCGCCACCTTGGAGTACCCGTAGGCACCCTCGGGGTCCTCGTCGATCAGCCGAGCGACCATCACCAGGTTGCGGGCGACGTCGTCGGCGAGCGTCTTGGGCAGGCTCTGGAGCTCCTGCCGTACGTCCTTGTCGATCTCCTCGCCGGTGACGTCCGCCGGGATGGGCAGCCGCTTGATCGGCTCACGGTCCCGGTCCCGGTCGCGCTCGTCACGGAACCGACCGCCACCGCGCCGGTCGTCGCCGCGCCGGTCGTCCCGACGGTCGTCACGGCCCCGGAAGCCACCGGGCCGCCCACCTCGGTCGTCACGCCGGAAGGCCGGACGGTCGCCGCGGTCACCTCGGTCACCTCGGTAGCCGCCACGGTCGTCGCGGCGGTCGTCACGACGATCGTCACGGCGGTCGTCGCGGCGGTCGTCGCGGCGGTCGTCGCGGCGGAAGGCCGGACGGTCACCACGGTCGTCACGCCGGAAGCCGCCACGGTCGTCACCACGGCGGTCATCGCGCCGGTCGTCCCGGCGGTCATCGCGCCGGTCATCGCGCCGGTCGTCCCGGCGGTCATCGCGGCGGTCATCGCGGCGGAACCCACCCCGGTCACCGCGGTCGTCCCGACGGTCGTCACGCCGGAAGGCCGGGCGGTCACCGCGGTAGCCCCCGCGATCGCCGCCGCGATCGTCACGCCGCTCGTCACGGCGGTCATCGCGCCGGTCGTCCCGACGGAACCCACCGCGGTTGTCGTCGCGGCGGAAGGCCGGACGGTCACCACGGTCGTCACGCCGGTCATCGCGCCGGAAGCCCCCGCGCTCACCGCGGTCGTCGCCGCGCCGGTCGTCCCGACGGTCGTCACGGCGCCCGTAGCCACCCCGGTCACGGTCCCGGTCCCGGTCGCCGAACCCACCGCGGTTGTCGTCGCGCCGGAAGGCCGGACGGTCACCACGGTCGTCACGCCGGTCGTCACGCCGGAACCCGCGGTCCCGGTCGTCCCGACGCGGGCCGCGGTCGTCGCGCTGGAACGCGGGACGGGGGCCACGATCGCCCTCGCGGCGGTCGTCACGCCGGTCGTCCCGACGGCCGTACCCACCACCCCGGTTGTCGTCGCGCCGGTCGTCACGTCGGTCGTCGCGGCGGAACCCGCCACGGTCGCCGCGGTCGCCGCGGTCGTCCCGACGGTCGTGTCCACCACCGCGGTTGTCGTCACGCCGGCCGTGACTACCGCGCTCACCACGGTCGTCGCGGCGGAAACCCCCGCGATCGCCACGGTCACGGTCTCCTCGGTAGCCGCCACGATCGCCGCGATCCCCACCGTCCCGTCGCCGCTGCTCGCGCTCCGGTCGGTCGTCGGGAGAGTTGGTGGACATCGGTGACTCCTGTCTTCGGTACACAAGCATTGTAAAAACGAAAGGACCCCTGGTCCCAGCTGAACGCTGGGGACCAGGGGTCCTTCCCAAAGATTGTTCGGCGGTGTCCTACTCTCCCACAGGGTCCCCCCTGCAGTACCATCGGCGCTGTGAGGCTTAGCTTCCGGGTTCGGAATGTAACCGGGC